>CAMAMD010000028.1 GCA_945836785.1 uncultured Clostridium sp. | reverse complement strand
TATTCTCCGCGGGATCATCTACCAGAACATAAATCTGTATACTGTCCATCTGTGTGTTAATTCCCGTCATCTCTCCCAGCTTTTTATATGTATAATTTACATATATGCAACCGATTACCATCACTGCAACCAGCAAAATACTGATCACCTTCGTGATAATACCCGAAATATTCCACCTTTGTGCAAACACAAACCCCACCGTCAGCACAACCAGCACAACCGCACCGACTATCATATAAAGCGCAGGAAAAATTCTAAGGCGTGCAACCAAAAACATGAGTGCAAGCCCTGTTACAAACATCAAACCACATAAAATATAGCCTGCTATCTCCAGTATCTTTTCAAATTTTTTATTCTTCATATGTTTCTCCTAACCGTATATAGTTTATCTCCCCTTATAATAGATTCTATCATAATCATTAAAAAAAAAGTTGTCAATACTTTCCATGGTATATTAATTACGAAATGAATTGTTGTGTTAAAAGAACATGGCACGTCTATATGTATACTACGGAAAACCCTTTGTGAACGCCGGTACTTAGTGAGACATAAAACCACCCGGTTGTGCAGTACACCAAGTGTAAATTGCAGAACCGGGTGAGTTTTATGTCGAGCTTAGTATCCGCTGCGTGAACAACGGAGCACAAGCGTGTTTTCGTAGTATACATATAGAGGCGCCATGTTCTCTTAACACAACAATCATATTTATAATATAATTAGATATGTTTTTTGATAGCCTTGGCGAGTGCTTCCTGTTCAGCAGGATCCGTCTCCCCCTGTTTCCATGTAACCTGAACACCGTCCCCCTGATGTCTCGGAATCAGGTGCAGATGGAAATGATTAACTGTCTGGCCTGCGACCGCTCCGTTATTCTGAACGATATTCATGCCCTCGCAGTTTGTCTCCTCCTTCAATGCTCTGGCAACTACGGTAGCAAGTGAAAACAGCTTACCCGCAGTTTCCGCATCAATCTGGAATATATTATCAAAATGCTCCTTTGGAATAATAAGTGCATGTCCCTTATTTGCCGGTGCCACATCAAGCATCACCTTAAACTCCGATGTCTCGTATATTGTAGCTGACGGAATTTCTCCTTTCGCAATCTTACAGAATATGCAATCGTCCTTTACCATGTTGTTATATCCTCCTTCATATTTGCAGGCATCCTGTGCCGTCATATCTTAAATCCTCTGCTGCCATAATCCACACCCAGCGTACTTTCATTCAGCACACCCTTACCGTATGTAAGCCCGGCATATACCTGATGTGTATTTTGCATCACAGGCCCCTCGGTATCCACCTCATGTAAATGTTCAAACCCTATTCTCAGCTTTTCCAGCATCCCCATGCAACGCTCCAGCTCCTGTGGTTGCCGTTTCACACTGGATGCAACAAGCTTTCCATATATAAAGCGCAATATTGAGACAACTTTCCGTGCCTGTTCGTTTGACAGATCAAAACATTGCATCAGCTCATTATGTGTTTTCCTGGCAAGTTCTATGTTTTTCACATACGCATCCATATCATCGGCATACGCCCCCAGTGCATCCGAAACATACACCCGCTCCATGTCACACAGCACCAGAATCAATCCACTGTGATTTTCCTGCGTTGTCCTGCGTGTAAACTCCTGTATCTGCTCTTTCGTCATATGACCTCTCCTTACCACACTCTGTCATGTACATTACTGCAGTAATTGCAGGATAGATTCCGGACGCTCATTTGATTTCTGCATCATGGAAATCGCTGCCTGCGATAAAACATCCTGTTGCGTGTAGTTTGTCATTTCTTCTGCCATATCCGTATCCATGATTCTGGAGTATGCAGCTGTGATGCTTTCGCTCTGAACCTCCAGATTATCATAAACGTCATCCAGACGATTCTCATAAGCGCCCAGCTTGGAACGTATTCTTGAAACCTTTTCAATCGCTTTATCTATTGCCGAAATTGCCTGGGCAGCATATTCATGTGTGTACATAATAAGGTTATCCACACCCAGACTTTTCGCACTCACAGAAGAAATGTCAAGGGAAATCTGTTCACCCGAATTTGCTCCGGTCTGTATCACCATTGTTCCTGCAGACAACACCTCAATCCGGGTGCTCACGCTACCCTGGGCTGCTGCCCCCGGTGTCGTCTCAACAGTCATTTCAAATCCATTTCTATCTACAATATTAATCTCATTTCCGCTCGTTGTAAAGGAGGCAGTTGTAGAAAATCCGTCATTTGTTACGGTAATATCTGCCTGACAATCCTTTCCGTATGTAACATCACCATCTGTCACGCCAAGTACGGCAGCCAACGCATCATTATCGATCTTAATTTCTATTTTCTGCACTGAACCATACTCTTTACTCCGAAACAGAACCGGCGCACCGGACGCAAAATCCGCCTCGGTTGTACCACCATCCGTCGAGGCAAGTACATCCACACCAATCTTTGAAAGATGCATCTGCAGCTCCTCGAATACATTTGTCATTGTCATGCCCTCTGTAATGGACACCGAAAATCCATTGACCTGCAGTGTACCGGCCTGATCATGGGTAATCGTTGCGGCAGAATACGAAAAACCGGTTGCATAAGTTGCCCGCTCCGCATCTGCGGTCACCGTCAGTTCATATACGCCTGTACTTACAGTCTCAGACAGATAGGTCGCTTTCAGGTTCGGATCACTGGACAAAGAACGTCTGGTCATATCTCCGTTCAATAACTTCTGATCGTTAAATGCAGTGGTATCAACGATCTGGTCTATCTCCTCTCGCAGAGAGTCTATCTCCTCCTGGATTGCATCTCTGTCATCCTCATAATTCACATCATTTGCTGCCTGTACAGCAAGCTCTCTCATTCTGCCCAAGATAGAATGTATCTCATTTAATCCACCTTCCGCTGACTGAATCACGGATATTCCATCATTGGAGTTGAGTGCTGCTCTGTCGAGTCCTCGAATCTGTGCACTCATTTTTGTTGATATAGCAAGTCCCGCTGCATCATCCGCCGGACTGGTAATCTTGTATCCAGACGACAAGCGCTCCATTGACTTGGCAATATTTTTATTAATCGTTGCAAAATGATCACTGGCATTGAGTGCCAATGAGTTGTGGTTTATTCTCATATGCTACCTCCAAATTCATCCCTGATTTATAAGAGTTAAACATTTCACAAAATCATGTGCATCTCTTAAATCTCTACATATATTATCGGACACTTTTTTCTGTTTCTAAACACTATGCATACCTGTAAGATATCATTTTATCAGCACAGAATATCCGCAACCGCCTTCACAAGTGCCACCGACACACCATAAATCTCATCAGCCTCAGGTGCTGTATACCCATCCGGCTCATCTGCTGTATCAGAATATAACTGTCCCACTCTGACATCACATTTCGTATATCCGCTTTGAGCAAGCTTCGACAACAGCATCTGCTCCTGCCCGGCAAGCAGATAATTGCCCGCTTCACTTTCAGACACAATATAACCGGACAAGCGTCCTGCTCCGTCCAGACGAACCTTCGCCCGTACATCTCCCATCTGCCGGCCTTCTGTATGAAGCTCCACAGTTCCACGATTTTCACTGTCATGCTGCACGGTCAGATTTACTACCCGAATCCCCTGTGCAGTCTCCACAGGCACTTGATATCTGTCTTTCCGCGCCATACTGCCAAGAATACGAAAACCTGCCTGTACCACCTTGACGGAAGAAATATCCATGCTTGTTAGATTTCCCGCAATACCAGCCTGATACATAAAGTCCGTCATCCGGCTGCGCAGGTCATCATAAGTAAGCGACATATCTGTTCCCCTTCGCAGGCTCTCAAGGATATGTTCCGGCTCAAACGATAGCGGAACCTCCTCCCCTGTAAGGGAATCCGTCATATGCTCTGTTTCGTCATCTATCATATCTTCTTTCGTATCAGAATGAAAATGCATTTTTGATAAAATTTCCGAAACCAATTGATATAAACCACCCTGAGGCGACAGCATCTCATGAACCGCACTGACATTCACCATGGAAACTTCGATTTCATTTTCCTGCATAAATTGTTCAACCTGTGCTGTCAATTTTTCCATATGTCTGTCGACAAACGCCCGCTCAATCTGCGTATCCATCCGGTTCTCTGTAACGCCTGCATCCTCCAGCATGCCAAAATTATCATCCACGGCAACATCCATCCCTGCCGCTTTCCGGCTTCGCATGGCCGAAATCAGATTACGCACCGTCAATCTGCTTCCGTTTGCAAACAGATATCCCGCCTCCCGGTCACCGGATTTCGCCAGTCGGTTCATAACTCTGTAGATACCGATATAGCTCTCCCGTTCCTCCGGCGTTACCTGTCCCCGCTGTTCCATATCCCGTAAATATGTAGCAAAATTATCAGCCTCCGTCACCCCGTCATTATAATTTCTGTCACGAATCACCTGATTCAATTCATCAATCGGCATATCAAGCGGATTTATGCCATCCCGAATGGCGGACAGCACCGCCTCAGGATAGAAATTCTGCATCAGCTCATTCACCTGGCGGTCGTAGTCCATCACCTGTTCTATATTATCCACTGTAAGTTCCAGGGAATTATATCCCAGGATTCTCACAGCCCTCTGTGTCTCATAATTAACCGGCAAATCAAGCTCCCGCAGGATATCATCCACATTGGAAAATGCTTTCGTAATGCTGTCTCCCATATCAGCACGCGGTGCGGTCCCCAATGCTTCATAATCCCGTCTGACCGTCTCAAATCGTTTCTCCGATACAGCACGTTCCACACCGGAAGCATCTTCCACATTATATAGACGAACCCCTGCATCATACAGCCCGTTCACTGTAAAATCTCCACCGGACAGCGGTGTGGCAATCACAGCCGCCGGTGTCTGTGCAAGGCTTTCCACCTTCTCTGTCATTTCATAGTACACTGACAGATTTTCCTCCGTCGGTTCCAGACCGGCCCGTTGAAACTGACGTGCCACCAACGCCTGCTCCGCATCCTGCAATTCCCGGACAACACGCGACAACTCTCTCGTATCTATATTAATATCCGACTTCACCAAACGCCCTGCAGCCTCCAACGTCATTGACAACCGGATTTCTTCCATCCTCCTCATGTTTGTCACAGCCAAAAGCTCCCGGTCTTCCTCTGCCTGCGGCTTTTTCCCTGCCTGCAGCATATCATTCTCTGTCTGTCCCATATTTTGCTGCACAGCAATGGTCTCCCGATACGCTGAGGCTATCGTTATCTCTTTCCCCTGCAGTGTCATATCATAAACCGTCTCAGGGCGAATACTGTTTGCTTTCATATAGAGCATCTCTGCCTGCCGGTCATCCATTTCCCGCATATTCTCCGGTGCTGAAACAGCCCCAGGATCCGCTCCCGCATATGTCTGATAATCCATATATGCCTTGATTGAATCAGTTGTCAGGGGCAGTTCATGAGAAAGCAGCAGCTTAGCCCCGGAGAGCGTTGTTTCATCCACCTCATATCCGGCCTGTTCGATGACCTTTTCTATCTGCTGCCTCATATCCTGAAAAACAGAATCAGGGACATTGTCTGTCGCAGCATGCCCTCCACTGTAATATGCCTTATATAAGTTTTCCTTTGTCATCGGCAGATTGTTTTTCAACAGATAAATTAACGCATCATCGCCTAACTTTCTCTCTCCGCCTATTTCTGCCGCTTCCCTATTTATCACCACATCGGACACACTGACATTCTGAAGCTCCACATCCGTGCCTGCCACTTTCACGCTTCCGCCAATCACCGAAAGACCATCTGTATCACCCTGTCCCGCACTGATTTCTGCCAACATCTGCGCAGTCTGCTCCCTGTGTGCGTTTCCCCGCAACGTATTCACAATTCCCATGATGTCGGACAAGCTGGCACTCTCCACATCCACCCCCATCATGGTAAGTGTTTTTATCTCTTCCTCAGAAAGATTACGTGCAATCTCTTTCGCTTCCTCTTTTTCCTGTCTTTTCTTTGTTTCCTCGTCCTCGCCCGCTTCCTTTGCACGCTCCTGCCTTGCCTTCATATACTCGTCAAAATTATCGCTCATGGTCTTCGATAAATTTTGATTTTCTGCATGTCCCGCATACTTATATCCCAAAACCGATTCCAAATCGATATCTTTTTCGTTGCCATATCGCTCTGCAACCGGCTCACCATATTGTGTATAACAGCGGTTTGCCTTCACGGCAGCGTAATCCGACATCGCATCATTTATATTATTCAATCCGTTTCCCAAGGTCTGCCCCATAAAAAATCCCGCCTTCCTTATTTCTATTTTTAATATCGGAAGAACGGGATTATTTCATAACGCCAGACTTAAGATATCCTGCCGGATTCCGCAAGCACAATCCGTCGCAATGCTCATGATACTCATGTCGCCTCCGGCTCCATGTGGGTTTCGCATTATGCCGGATTCCGCAAGCGCAATCCGTCGCAATGCTCATGATATCACATGATAAATAAGAACGAAATGGCACAGGCTGCCCACCATCACAAATATATGAAAAATCTCATGTGTCCCAAAGTACCGGTGTCTTTCATTGTACGCCCTTACTCTCGGCGTTTTGACCGCATAAAGTATACCGCCAACCGTGTAAACGATTCCTCCTGCCAGCAGCCACATCAGCTCGGAGCCTGTCATGTTATTCATAATCGGCGTAAATGCCATAACACACATCCAGCCCATTGCGATATACATGACAGATGACAGCCATTTCGGACAGGTTACCCAGCACAATTTGAAAATAATACCCAGAATACCGACCGTCCAGACAAGTGCAAGAAGCGTAATTCCCGTCTTCCCGCCTATCACCAGCAGACATATCGGTGTGTAAGAACCGGCAATCAACACAAAGATCATGGCGTGATCCAGCTTTTTCAAAATCCTGTTGATTCTTTCTCCCTTGTCAAAGCTGTGATACAGCGTACTGGCACCATATAATAAAACCATACTGACAACAAACACTGCACAGCATATCGCCACATCCCTGCCACCGGAGCACGCCCGTATAATAAGCGGTACAGCCGCAAATGCTGCCATCAGCATACCGATAAAATGTGTGATTGCACTACCCGGATCTTTTAGCTTCTTCAGCGTGTTGCTCATGTTTATCATTCCTTTCTCTGTGTTATATAGTTTTAAATACTACATGTTATTTTTTACAATACTACCACACAGAGTTATTATATGCAACACCTGCTTTTTCATTCACAAAATTTTTACAATTCCACATAGTCGCACGGATTGACCGGAACATTATTGATCCGTATTTCAAAATGCAGATGCGGACCTGTACTATTGCCGGTATTTCCCGACAGCCCGACCTGCTGTCCCTGCTCTACCGTCTGTCCTACACTGACGTCCATTCGGCTGAGATGTCCATATCGGGACATCACGCCCTCGCCATGGTCAATGTCTATGCAATACCCATATCCGCTGTAATATTCCGCCCGCACCACTGTCCCCGCAGCAGTCGCAAAGACTGTCTCTCCTGTAGACACAGCCATATCCACTCCCTCGTGCGCTCTCCCCCATCTTTGGCCAAAGCTGGAGGATATCGTATAATGTTCCATTGGGACAATATACTTTGGTCTCTCTTTGGTACCAATATGTACCACCTTGGGCACAGCCGCCTCCACTATGTTTTCTTCCAACACCTTACTGTCTGTTTCTTTCCCGTTATAGTAATTGGTGATACGCGTAACCTCTTTTACGCCCGGAACCGCCTCCTGCTCCACACACCGTTCATCCACATACATTGTGTCATCGTAGATTTCTTCACATGGTGCATAATATTTCACAACCTGTGTATAAGTCTGGGATGTCCTCCCTGTCAAAATCGTTTTCCCATCTTCAAGATATACCGTATATATTTTTTGTTCTCTATACGCATGGTACCCGATAAAACTGCATAAGCCCAGCAGCAATACCAATGCAATCACTATTTTTCTTTCGTAGGAGCGTAATACTAATGGCTGCACGTCATCATCTCCTAACATTTTCGTAACATTTTCGTAACAAACTCATTGTAATTTTACAATTCGCATATGTAAATACATAATCGCACGTCATCTTTTCCCAAAGTTCCGCATAATCAGACACATCCGGTTGACACAGGCCTTTCTTTTTTGCTATGATATAAAAAATAAGCGAGGTGCTGCATAATGGCAAAAAATCTACTGGAGATTGAGGATATCCCCCCATATCTTGCCAATAAAGTAAAACAAAATCTGAAATTTAAAACAGGTAATTTTGTATGGCGTGTCCGATTCAACATTCCGTTAGATCCGAAAACCGTGAACAAAGATACCATGTATGTGATGAATTCCCAGAACCAGCGTCTTCAGACCTATATCAAGTATGATGTTAAAAATGAACTGATTGAAATCGAACCGCTGGAACCATATGCAACCAATGAGCTTTATACATTAATCATTTCAACTAACGTTAAGTCCCGCGGCGGACAAACTTTAAACGAACCTGTTTCCGTTAAATTCAAGCTTTAAGTATACACATAAAAAAATCCCTTATGTGAATCATATCATTATGATTGACACATAAGGGATTTTTTATACTATATAAAAGCAACCGCACATTTTATGGTATATTAACAAGGGAATTATTTCATTTTTTCCGTGCACACGGCACACACAGGGATTATATATGGTAGATTAATCGGTTGCCGGATAACAGATTTCACATATATTATACTATACGCAGAAAGCACGTCCGCTGTGATTATTATTTAAACAAATCCTCAATCACCTGCTCCGCCTTCGCACTGTCATTCGATACACACAACACCACATAATTTCCGTTTGTATATACAACTGCTGCATCCAGCTTCGTCATTTCATCCGGAAGATAATCCTTACATGCTTCCTTCTGACTGGCAATCCTGTTTTCGTAAGCCGTTTTCACAGTATCCACATAATCGGCAGATGATGCCTTGATTACAGCAATCTCCTCTGCCGTTGCATTAGAATTCGTATAAAATGCAGATGCTTCAATCTGTCCTGCATCCAGATTATACAATCTGGAAAGTGCAAGTGAAGTATCAACAGGCGCAAGGTTATCCTTAAAGTCTCCACCCTGTAAAATACCATCTGCCACAGTCTGGACATCAACATCCAAAGCCTCATCCGATACATCCGTCTCTGCTCCATCCGTCTCTGTGGTTGTGACAACCTCCGTATTCTCTGTCGTCTTTTCCTCTTTATTTCCACATGCAGTCAATGCACCTGCCATCGCTAAAATCATCACGATATTATATATTTTCTTTCTGTTTGTCATCTCTGTTCAATCTGCCTTTCTACCTTTATTTCATGACACAAAATCTATATATTTTTATTATTTTCAGGATTACTGTTTCCCACTAAATATTTATAACATTCACCCATATAAAAATCAACCGCAATTTACATAATATGACACAGAATGACTTATTTTGACACAGCACAGGGCTATATCACCAAAATCACATATGTATTTGTGTGCAATATATGGCATTGATTTTCCTAGACACAATATTATCAATATGCTATTATATATGGAAATATTTGTGTTTTTATGAGAATACGGAGCGTTACACCCCATATTAAAATTATACCCCATATTAACATGAGCAAAGGAGGATTCCAAATGAGTTTTTCAGCGAAAATCATCGATTACAAGGGCAAGGACGTCATTGAGCTTACAGCCGGAAAATACCAGGCAATCGTTGCACCTTTTCTCGGAAGCAACGTCATGCGCATGCAGGACACAGAAGCCGGTATAGAGATATTTCGATATGACGAAAATCTTACCCCTGCCGAACTTCAGGCTTCTGCGGAAGTGTACGGTCTTCCGACATTGTACCTTCCAAACAGACTTGCAGGCGGCGTTCTGAAAGTATCGGATGCGACCTATCATTTTCCATTAAATGATCCGCTTGGCAACCACATCCATGGCTTTCTGCACAAACGCGAACACAGTATCGTAAGTGCCGAAACCGAGGGCAGTAAAGCGATTGCCAAGACCGAATATGTTTATGATGAAAAGGATGAATTTTTCTCAATATTCCCTGTCAGCTTTAAGGCAGAATTTACGTTTACGTTATCAGAGGAAGGTCTTGATTATGCTTTCACCATGACCAACACCTCCGATAAACAGCTTCCATATGGCATGTGCAACCACACTACCATAAATGGACCTTTCACCAAAGACGGAAATGGTCTCGACATGAGACTTTATATTCCAGTTGGAGAAAAATGGGAATTATCCCCATCCTGTATACCAACCGGAGAATTTCTTCCTATGACAGACCATGACAAACAGTATCTGACCGGTTCTCAGGTTCCTGTTCTGCATGATATCGACAACGATGTATTCTTTGCCGAAGAAGGAAGCTTCCATGACAAACCATTTTATGGTGCAGTTGCCACAGATGTAGCATCCGGAAAACAGATTTGCTATGAAGTATGCAAGGACTTCAAGTTCTGGGTTGTGTGGAACGACCACGGCGATAAAGGGTATTTCTGTCCGGAACCTTGCACCTGGATTATCGATGCACCAAACCAGCCACTGCCGGCAGATGAGTCCGGTTACACAGAGCTTGCACCGGGAGAATCCAAAACTGTAACAGAAAAGATTTATACCTTATAAATGATAGAAGTATTGCCTTAGAAAAATGGCATGGACATATGTATATTTCGGAAAACATGCTCTCGCTCGTTGCTCACAAACGGTTTTCCTTCATCATACATATATCCATGCCATTTTGTTTAATTCAGCAGTCTTGTTATACTAATAAAAATATTTCATTATTTTTTCTTTTGAACATCCAATCCGTAGTCTATCAGCTTATCAACATTTGTATTATAATGTTCTTGTAAAAGCCTCATCCCCTGCTCATATTCATCTTCATTATTAATAAACTTTTCTCTATCTTTTTTTATTTCTTCTTCCCATTCTGCTATTTCCTCATGCCTTTCCTTTTTTTTTGCATCACTCCAACTACTATTCTTTAATTGTACTCGCTTATCTTCAAATACTTTCTCTATTTTTGTATAATCAAATTCTTTTCTTGCATAGTACAAGCCTTCTTCATCACAAAAATCATCCTTTAATAAGCTCATAAAGGAAACATTATTCGGATTATGTTTTAAAAAATATTTAAGTGCTTCATCCATATCTGTTATTTTATCCAACTCACTGATTATGATTTCTGCACCATGATATGTCTCTTCTATTACTTCACTGATATTTTCATCATTGTAATAATACTCCATTAAATCTCGAGGCAAATTTATTACCGGATATTCCGTATCTTTTTTTTCTTTGATAGCTAGTAACGGCCTCAACCAATCGCTATTATGTTTCGGTGTAACCGAAAAATTTATTTCTTTTCTGTAAACCGTTGCAACGCCGCACAACAAATCAAAGGCTTTGTAACCTTGTATTCTAGACATTATCCCCATAAAAGTAAATATGTGCAGAATCTCATCATTAACCACACGCACGAAATATGGCTGTCTGCCCTTCACTTTTTTAAACCCAAGCGGTTCCAGTCTCTCCTTATAGTACTTTACAAATTCTGACTGTAAACTTTTTCCCATTTTCACTCTCTCCTTTTCTCTTAAATAAAAAAGGTCACAATGATATTTTCATTGCAACCGAACTTTCATAGTCATTAACCTTAGAATCCGAGCTTTGCGTCCTTACATTTCTGCAAGTTTGCCGTTATTACATTAGACAATATTATATTATACTATTTTTTGTCTATTGTCAACGACACATCTTGATCATATAGTAAAATTTCTGCCATAATATGCAAAAGAACCCACCCTGTCAAATCTTCACGATCAACATTGTGAGTTCTTCTAATTACATCATGTCACCTGACAGCTCTATGTGATTTTCATATTGTATCATGTTGCCTGCCGGCTCCATGTGTTTTCATCCAAGCCCCTGCTTTAATTTTTCTTTTGAATATCCAGTTCATATCCTATCAACTTATCAACATTTGTATTATAATGTTCTTGTAAAAGCCTCATCCCCTGCTCATAT
>CAMAMD010000027.1 GCA_945836785.1 uncultured Clostridium sp. | reverse complement strand
TATCTTTAGTTACATCATTATACAATATTTTTGTCTGGTATTCAAACACTTCTTACCGACTTTTCATTATTTTATCATTTTATTCATATTTATTTAATATACATAAGCATCTGTTGAACTCAATATATGTTTAGATTCATCCACCTGTTTTACTGTAATAACATCTCCCTGCTCAAATTCCGCATCTTCCACCATAAGCTTTCCGCGGTCAACATATATTGTATCCACCGCATCATCACCCACATATACCACGGAAAATTCATTAAAGTTCTTTCCGCTAACCACAATATGGTCACCCTCATCTTTTACCGCTTTAATACTGATTTCATCCACGCCTCTTCTCATTTCACCTTCAGGCACCGGTGCTTCGCCATCATATATATAGTTATCACCAAACAACATATCATAGGCAATCAGACATAATTTGCTGTCCTGTTCTTCACCCTCATATGCTCTTTGTGCCTTCTGGGCATAGCCTTCCGGTATATTCAATGCCTCGAGAAGCTTCGTGGACAGCTGATATGCCGCAATATCCTCATCTTTGATTCTGAGATTGATATTATTTACCATAATATACTCTGTCTGAAACAAATTACTATCCGGCAACTGTTCTTCCTGCAAATCCAGTGACGGCAGATGATCACCGTAAAGAACAAGTACATAATCTTCACCATATGCATCCAGTGCATCAATCAAATCGGCTATCATTTCATCCATTTCATATATCTGGTTGACATAATAATGAATTTGCTGTTCCATATCCGGATCCGCATAGGAGACCTGCACATGATCCTCACAGGTATCCTCCTCTGCCGGATAACGTCCATGTCCCTGCACACTGATTGTATATACAAGATCCTGTCCGTCGGTATCCTTCAGACATTTCATAATATCATTTACAAGCGTTTTATCCTTTGCCCAGCCGGTTGAAGTGTATTCTACATCATACATATATTCAAGCGAGATAAACGCATCAAATCCCATTTCATTGTACACATTCTCTCTGTCATAAAAAGAGCCCTTATTGTTGTGAATCGCATATGTGCCATATCCCTGTTTTTTCAATAGACTGCACAGACTCTCCACAGGTGTTTCATTCACGGTAGTCTTATAAGGATACTCCCCGGCACCAAAAAATGATGATTTTAAACCCGTCAGAACCTCAAACTCTGTATTGGCCGTCCCCGCTCCCAAAGCCGGAACCGTCAAATAACCGGACGGATACTCCTCCTTCAGTCTGGTGAAATTCGGAATCGGATTCTCACTTAATGTAAGTCCCTCAACCTGATTCGGATCGAAAAAAGACTCAAGCTGTATCACTATGACATTCGGTGTTTTCATCTTTCCTGATTCTTTTACCTGATCAAGTTCCGTTTTAATTTCATCCATTGTCTCCTCGGAGTAATCATCAGGTTTACTGATTCCGTTATCAATAATACTGTTTGTAAAACAATATGCAAAGCCATAATCCCGGTAAGCCGTTCCAAGGTTGGCGAAATCGTCGGAAATGATATTATGTTTCACATTAAAACTGGTGAGCAGGCTGACTCCACACCATACAAGAACGCAAAGCAGCATCGTACGTTTTACTTTTCTCTCACCCTCAAATTTCGGTGTCTTTTTAAACAGGAAAACAAGTCCTGCTATCACAGCAATGCCTGCTATCACCAGCAATACCTGCTGCCATTTTGTAAAATACACATCCAGCATGCTAAGAGCGTCTTCAACCATCAAAAAATCAATCGCCGCAAACGGCGTAACGCGGTAGCCGAGAACCACAAAATTAACGATACCGCATGTAAGCCATATTGTCGTTATAATAATAATGCCAAACAACCGTTTACGCAGGAAAAGCGCAAACAACATCGTAAAAAATATAATAGAAACATTATAAAAATATACAAACGGCGACTTCACTACAAACATAATACCAGCTATGATAGATCGTCTTCCAAGCATTTCCAAAATGATTTCCAAAACAACCGAGATCATCAGACACTTAAATATCCACGTATGAATGGAATATTTAAATGCATTCTTTATTTTACTTATAATCTCTTTCATTGTTACCTCCATACTGTGCACATCTCACAGCACAAGCAGGAATAAATTCATATTCCCCCCGTATCATTTGTAAAACAAACTATATTATAATTTATTGCTCCTCTGCCCCTTTTCATAAAAACCAATTAAACGATCGGCAATAAACTTAGGCCAGAATTTTCTGTACATTGCATAATCCTCCGGCGTTCTTCCATTTCCCTCGCCAATTACATTGGAAGTCTCTGACGCCTCATGTACCCTGTGCCCCATCACCGGCTTTGACACATAGCAAAATGCCCCTTTCAACTTCGAATATTTTTCCCATGCCTGCCAATCCAAATCAGCCTTGCAACCAGTTTCAAACGGTTCCTCCGGCAGCCTGTCTTTTACATATGTCACGGACGGACAGCAGATTGCACAGCCAAATGCCAAAGACATTCTGCGCAAAAACACGCTATTCCATGTAAACCGCGGAATAAGTGGCAAAAGCATAAGTTTCTTAACCTTAAGCAAACGGTTACTGTAAACAGGACTTCCGTTTCTTATCTCATAATAAGCCGTATGCGCCAATATTGGCCTTTTGACACGATTGAGTGCATCTATGATACATGACAAATAATTTTTATCGTAAATATCATCCTGATGTGCGATCGTGACAAGTGCAGTATCTGCCTTAGAATACGCAAAATTCCAGTCTGTCGCAATTCCCGGTTCTGCTTCATTCACATAAACAGGAATATGAAACTCCTCGGCTATCCCATCAATATATGCATTGGGCGTCGAAGTTGCCAGAATAATCTTGCTTTTCACCTGCTGTCTGCACAGAGACTGGATACATTTTCTTAAATATGGACTTTCCTTATATGCACATACCACAAAAGTATGATCTTTTCCTGTGTAATACATGATTATATCCTCACTCTAAGTCATTATTTACTGCTTTTTTCAGCTTGCACATAGCTTTCTAAATCTCGCACTCTTTTTTCAAGCATCGCCTGGGTCTGCGTCAGATTTCGGACACGATCACTCAATCCTGATGCTACAGAAGTCAAGAATAAGATAATCAGCAAAAGGAAACACACTCCAACAAAAAAGACTGCATTAACTTCCGAATAAATTCCGATCAGTTGTGTAACGTTTCGGACCAACTGTGGGAATATCACACAAATCAGAAGCACTAATCCGGTTAAAAACCAGATCAGGGAATATTTCAGACTCAACTTACTTTTACGCATTAACCAGATAATCAGCAAAAGATACAGCAACACACCGGTTAAAAGTATGATACGAAATAAATCTGTCATCATATTGCACTACCTCCATTTCTTTCCGACAATACGATATATAAGAATTGCCAATGTCACCTTTATCATATAATAAACCGACTTAAGGCTGCTGATGGACGATACACCGGCGGTCCTCTCATTCATCACAACAGGAACCTCCTTCACCGTAAAACCACTGACTCTGGCCGCTATAATAGATTCAGGCTCAGGATAATCCTGCGCATAATTTACAGAGAAGAAATCTATCACATCCTTTGAAACTGCACGAAAACCGCTGGTCGCATCCGTAATTTTGACACCACCACACAATTTCAAAACACCGCCGAGCAAATTAATACCAAATCTTCTCATAAATGAAGTCTGAAAACCCTCTTTATTGATAAATCGTGAACCAATCACAAGATCTGCCTCTCCTTTTTCGATTGGTTCAATCAAATCCTGAATATACTCCGCATTATGTTGTCCATCTCCGTCAAACTGAATTGCAATATCATATCCCTGCTCTTTTGCATACCGATATCCGGTCTGCATACCTCCGCCGATACCTAAATTGACCGGCAAAGATATATATTGAAATCCGTTTTCCCGGCATATCTGTTCCGTCTCATCCTTTGAGCAATCATTTATAATAATATAATCCACATACGGACAGGTCTGTGTCAGCGTAGTGACCGTGTTTACTATATTTTCCGCCTCATTATAAGCCGGGATAATCACTAATATCTTCATCTGTTTCCTCACATAAGTATACTAAATGAACATTTCTGTCCACTGTGTATGATTATAAGCATGACAGAAGAAAAAGTCAATTACAGTATGGTTTGAAATGCTGAGAGAAATTTTTTTAAAAAAAGGGGATTTTTTTGTTGACACTCTCGAATCTGTATGTTAATATATGTCTTGTCGTTAAGGAAACGGCAAAATAAATACAGGTTTTGCGCGAGTGGCTCAGCGGTGGAGCACCTCCTTGCCAAGGAGGGGGTCGCGGGTTCGATCCCCGTCTCGCGCTCTTTTTTATTTCACGGGAAGCCTTTATTTTACTGACTTCCCGTGTTTGCTGTCTGCTAAAAAGTTGTAGACATTTGTCCATTCCTCACTATACTTTAAGATCAAAATACGTCGTTATCAATTCATCAATAACCTGAATATTTTTATCCTTTACAGCCTGACCAAGTACAATTATAAATTCATTGTCTTCACCGGTATATTGTCCTTTAAGCAAAATATTCATATTTTCCTCTACACTGTCAAACTCTCCTGCCAATGCATCATATTTCATGGTTTCCAATACATCCATAGGTATCATATTTACCGTCTCATCAGATTTCTCCTGCTGCTCTCTCTCCTTTGCTTTTTGAGCTGCATATTCCTCATCAGAGAATCCCGAAACACTATCCATATATGAAATGTATTCCTCAACGGCTAAAAGCACATCCAATAAATGGTCCGTGAAATCCTCCAGATTATCCTTTACATAATCACGATTTCCGATATTGATAGCCGCCTCCATTTTTGAAGCCTCCTTAGATAAACTGTTTGCTCCTATGCTGGCACTATTTGTTCTGATCGCATGTATCTTTGCCTTAAAACCACGAGCATCCTTCCCCATCTTATCATACAATTCTTCGATAGCTGCAGAATTCTGATTATAGTAGGTCACAATTAGTTTATTGTAGACATCAATGCTTCCGCCAATTTTTTCAATTGTTTCTCCAACGTCAATATAAGATTTCAGTCTTTCCAGACCTTCTCCATATCTTGAACCCGCAATATACTGTTCTGTGTCGCTGGATTTTTCCTTTATCTTGCTCTGTGGAAGACAATCTCGCAAAATGGCAGCGATTCTTCTCGGTTCAATCGGTTTAAGCAGACTATCCGTAAAACCTTCTCCGAGCAATCTCTCTTTATTCTCCTCAATGGCATTCGTATCCATTGCAATTATCGGCAGATACGCATAGGTGTCACCCTCTATCTCACGAATTTCCCGCATGGCATCCATACCATTCATAATCGGCATGGAAAGATCCATAAATACGACATCATATTCATGATTCATAACCATATCAATTGCTCCGACACCGGAGGATGCCACATCCACTTTCATTTCAAACTGTTGCAGTATTTTTGCGGAGACTTCCCTGCTGACATCATCATCATCCACCAAAAGTGCATTTACATCCGGAAGCCACAGCTTATCTGCAATCTCCTTGGACACTGTTCCTTCGATTTTTGCAATCACATGATTAGATGCATTTTTATCAGCAATCTTTTGAATCACAGACAGAGAGAAGGTTGAACCGGAACCATACATACTCTCCACCTCAATCTCACCCCGGATTAAATCTGCATACCCCTTAGCGATAGCTAATCCCACACCATTTCCGGCATGAATACCGCTCTTTGCATTATCGACAATATTATATACCTCAAACAGGCTATCCAGTCTGTCCTCCTGTATACCGATTCCCGTATCAGAAACGGTAAATACAACATTCATCATATCATGATGGGCCTTATCTGCATATTCATAGCAGTCAACCGACAATGTAACGGAACCCTCTTTTGTATATTTTACTGCATTATCCAAAATACGATTTAAAATATCCGATATTTTCTTGCTGTCACCTATGACATTATCCGATATAATTTCCCCCAGCTCCACAAAGAATTTAACCGGTTTATCACCAATATGCTCCCTGCTCGCCTCTGCAAGCTCATATATCATGTTGGAAATCGAGTATGTCGACTCTTCCGCAACCACTTTTCCCGCTTCGATCTTAGCAAGCAGAATGATATCGTCAACCTTATCGATAATCTCCTTTCCGATATCATATATACTTTGAATTTTCGATTTCTTTTCCGCATCATTTTCAAAAACGTGAAGTAATTCATCAGCTTTTACCATCATTGCATTGATCGGTGTCTTTATTTCGTTACTCATATTTGCAAGATAGTCATTTTTTGCACTGCTTGATTTAATTGCCTCCTCATGCTCTCTGGACAATTTTTCTAAAGCCGTACTGTTGCTCTGCAACATTTTTCTGACACGAAGAATGGCAAAAATTGCAACTACGACCGCAACTAAAATAGCCACAAGCATTATTATTCTTGCCGATGGATTTTCAAAAAAGCTGTTTTCCTTTTCAATGGTGAACGAAACCTCACTTTCACACATGGTTCCGTCACCATTGTGTGCACTGATTGTAAACTCATAGGTTCCTCCGTCCAGATTTGTGTAAACCGCCTCCATCACATCCAGACCGCTTATGACTATGGGCTCTTCATCAAATCCCTTCAAAGAATACTCAACCTGTATATTGCCACGATTGCTATAACTGAACACAGCAAAATCGATAGTAATCCTCGATACGTCACTATCTATTTTAAGACCGTCAGCCAAATCATCGAATTCATAGGTCACACCATCTACATCTACAGCCGTCACCCTTATTTTAGGTGCAATCTCATTATATACGATATTTTTCGTGTCCAGAACGCATATACCTGTATCGCAACATACATACATCAAATTATTCTCATCAATATAACTATTTCCGGTTGTGTTAATCGTCTTGGATAAACCGTCATTCGCATCCATATATCGTCCGGATAATCCCTGATTACCCAGCAGTTCATCTTCCGTTGAACGCAACACACCCATAGAGCCTATGATCCATACAGTTTTATCCTTTATTAATACGTCATAAATGCTGTTGGAAAATTCAATGTTACTGATACTCCTAAATGATTCATTAAAAAAACACAAACCATTATCTGTACCTATCCAAACGCCCTGCTCTCCTGCCTCAATGGAAGTAATTACATTAGAATTTAAACCGTCATCAATACTATAATTCTCAACCTCTTCCTCTGTTCCAATTGTAATAACATAGATACCTCCACCATCTGTTCCGGCATATAGCTTTTTATCTGTGCCCTGGTACAGGCAGGTTACATTTGAATAAAGAAGTCCCTCATCCTCCGCATAGGTGTATTTTACATCACCAGACTTATCCATAATTGCAATACCATCTTCCGTAGCAGCTGCAATCAATCCGTTGCTCAATTCTAATGTGCAGTTAATGGACAAGCTCGGCAAATCAAAACCTCGCCCATAATTCGTGATAGTTCCGTCCGGTTCAACTTTCACTAACCCATACTTTCTGTATGTACTGATCCATAAGTTTCCCCTTGTATCACTTGTGATATGACGGACACTGATTCCATTCAACATATCCGTCAGCTCGTTATTAAGACGTTCCCCCGCAGCATCATATAAAATTAATCCTGCATCGGAACCAATATATTTTTTACTCTGATATGTGTACACAGCATTCACCATAGTCTCCTGCATACCTGTGTACATATTATAATCCACAAATTTGCTCGGACTCAGCAGAAGCAGTCCCAGCCTGTTCGAAGCAATCCAGTAATTCCCCTCATAATCCTGAATCATATCGGACAGATAACTGTCTATTTCACAGTCATTTACCTTCACAAAGCTATCTGATGTGTCAATGTATCCGATTCCGTTATCGGCCCATACCCAAAGATAACCGTTTGCATCGGTCATCATGCCATTGATGCCCTCTACTCCTACTGCCAATTTAGAATAGGATGCCCTGCTTCTAAAACACAGTATTTCACGGCCTGTACTTCCGACATATATCTCATTCCCGATCAGTTTGAGACATGTCAGGTCATCACTAATC
Organism: uncultured Clostridium sp.; assembly: GCA_945836785.1. The sequence goes on along the minus strand of CAMAMD010000027.1, from coordinate 4,019 downwards.
AAATCAGGTGTGCTGATTGTGTATTGTATCTCCTCACTATTCACGATATGAATGTTATTATTTGAGTCCAGCAGCCAAATGCTGTCCTCCTTTGCTTCTATATCTTTAATGTCCAAACCATTCAGGGAAGCCTCAGGATGCGATTTCAAATGCATAATCTGGTCATCACCCAGCTCACATATATAGAGTCCCTGAGATGTTGCCACATATATCGTCCCGTCTTCAGTCTGACATATATCGTGGATTGATTTAATTCCGTTATAATACTCATCCTGTAAATGATAATCCTCTCCATCCTCGATATAAAACAGTCCATAGTTGTCTGTACCAATCCAGACTCTTCCCTGCGTATCCTGCGTGATACAATTGATAGAATATACATCTGTCCTGTCCGTATCCCACAAATTGATACTTTGAAATTCCGCACCATTCGAACGGTACAGTCCCCCATCAGTACCAACCCATATATAACCGCTGGTTGATTGATACAAACAATTTACTTCATTACTTCCGATACCATTTTTTTGATTATATACAGTTTGCATAAACTGCGCTGTAAATGTATCCTTCGCCAAAGAATGTTCCGCAGGCACGAGAAAAAGGCATACCATAAGGAATGCCATTGTAATTGCTACTATTCTCGTCCATGTTCTATTCTTGCTCATAAGTGATTTATGCCTCTCTCAGAAATACCTTATATCCTTTCAATGTTTCATAGATATCGGCCTTGGATGTAACTTCCCACGGAGCATGCATGTTAAGCACGGCAACACCACAATCTATGACTTCCATACCATAAAGGGACAAAATATACGCAATCGTTCCTCCGCCGCCTACATCAACCTTACCCAACTCGGCGGTCTGATAACAGATATCATTCTCATCCATCATCTTCCGTATCCGGGCAATATATTCTGCATTTGCATCATTGGAACCGGATTTTCCTCTGGAGCCGGTAAATTTACTGAAAACCATACCTCTTCCAAAGTATGATGCATTATTCTTATCGAATGCACTTGCAAACAAAGGATCATATGCTGCATTAACATCCGACGAAAGCATACACGATGAAGCCAGACATCTCCTCAATGCAATTTCACTGAATTGTCCCATCAGATTCATCAGTTCGGCAACCGAATTTTCAAAAAATCTTGAACGCATTCCTGTTGCCCCTACACTTCCTATCTCTTCCTTATCGGTAAGCAGACAGCATGTCGTTCTTTTTACGTCGTCAACTGCAAGCATAGCCATAAGTGATGTATAGGCACACACTCTGTCATCCTGCCCATAAGCCATAATCATACTTCTGTCTATTCCCGCTTCTCTGGCTTTTCCTGCCGGCACCACCTCAAGCTCCGCAGATATAAAATCCTCTTCCTCAATGTCATACTGTTTCTTCAACAGTTCCAATATTCCATTCTTTACAGCATCCTTATCCTGATCCGCCAGTTTTTTACTGCCAAAAAGAATGTCAAGATTCTCTCCCTCAATCACTTTATTGGCTTTTTTCTCCATCTGTTCACCCGCAAGGTGAACCAACAAATCAGATACACAAAAAACCGGATCCCCGTCATTATCACCAATGGATATATCTATCACGTTTCCATCCTTTTTACACACAACACCATGAATCGCAAGCGGCAGTGCGACCCACTGATATTTCTTGATTCCACCATAGTAATGTGTATCAAGATACGCAAAATCTCCGTTTTCATACAATGGATTCTGCTTTACATCCATGCGCGGTGAGTCAATATGTGCCCCTAAAATATTCATCCCCTGTTCCAGACTCTCTGTTCCAATGTTAAACATTGCAACCGTTTTATCCATGCACACATGGTATACTTTATCGCCGGCCTGAAGCAGGCTTCCCTCTTTTGCGACATCAGCCAGATTGCGATATCCCCTGTCCTCTGCCATCCTGACAATTTCTTTTACACATTCCCTTTCTGTCTTTCCGGCATCCAAAAAGGCACGATATCCATCACAGACTTTGTCAAGCTCCTGAATATCCTCTTCCTTATATGTCGTCCATGCATTTTTTCTTTCCATATCTATTTCACCTCATGCTTATTGATTATGTCCGATATCACGTTATGCAATATCTCAAATGCCTGATTACACTCCGTCTCTGTTATATTAAGTGGTGGTACCAGTCTGATTACCGCCGGACGGACAGCTGTAATTAACAGCCCTTCGTCTGCCGCATTATATTTCACATCTGTGGCAATATCATGGTTAAATTCCACACCAATCATAAGGCCTCTGCCACGCACCTCTTTCACATCAGGCAGCTGTTCCAGTTTTTTTCTAAAATAAGCTCCTATTTTATCCGAATTTTCCGGCAGATGATTCTCAATAATTTCTTCGATTTGTGCATAAGCAGCCGCACAAGCCACCGGATTTCCCGCAAATGTGCTACCATGTGCCCCCGGACCAAATGTAAGAGCAAGCTTACTGCTGGTGCACATAGCGCCAATCGGCATACCACCGCCCATTGCCTTTGCCATACTAACAGCATCCGGTTTCACGTCATATCCCATATAAGCCATCAGGCTTCCGGTACGCCCCCATCCTGTCTGTACCTCATCAAATAACAGGAGCATATTTCTCTCATCACACAGCTTTCGCAATCCCTGAAGGAATTCCTTTGTGGCTGGAATCACACCACCCTCTCCCTGCACCGGCTCAACCATAATAGCAATGGTATTTTCCGTGCATGCTGCCTCAAAGGATGACAGATTATTATATTCCGCATAAGAAAATCCCGGAATCATCGGATCATAATTTTTTTGAATCGCAGTCCCCGGCTGTCCTGTCGCTGCAAGTGTCGCCAGCGTCCTTCCGTGAAAACTGTTATATGCTGTAACAATATGATAACGCTCTGGTCCAAAATTATCCTTACCATATTTTCTGGCCAGCTTAATCATAACTTCATTTGCTTCAGCTCCGGAATTCTGAAAATATATTTTTTCCATCCCGATTGACTTACAGATCAATTCCGCTGCCATCGCCTGCGGTACTGTGTAGCAATAATTCGATGCATGCATCATGGATTGACACTGGTCAATTATAGCCTGAACAACCTTTTTGTTGCAGTGTCCTGCCGAATTTACAGCAATACCCGCCATAAAATCCAGATATTTTTTCCCGCTTTCATCCATAACATAGGAACCTTCTCCCTGATCCGCCACGAAATCAAAGCGCTTGAATGTCTCATAAAAATAAGTGTTATACAGTTCTTTCAGTTCTTCCTTAGTCTTTCCCGTATCCTGTAATTTCATTCTTTCCACCTCTTAAATTGAAATGTATATGCCGGCAGCAAACCACCGGCATTCATATTATCCATATATTTGTTCAGCAACCAGATTATCCAGTATACTGACAAGCTTTCCGATTTCCGGTTTACTGATCTGTGCATTCGCACCGAGCAGCTCTCCCTTACGTTTCATATCTTCGTTTATCAGAGAAGAAAATACGATAATCGGTATATGTTTCAATCCGTCTGTTTCACGAATCAATTTTATCAGGTGATGTCCATCCATCTGTGGCATTTCAATATCCGTGATAATACATTTCGCTCCATATTCGACACCATTGTTTCGCTTTAGCTCTGTCAAATAATCCCATGCTTCCTGTCCATTATTCTTGACCGTAAGTTTCGTATATCCCGCTGTATGTAATGAATCTTTTATCAGCTGACAAAGCATCAACGAATCCTCCACAACAAGTACAGGAATGTCATTTCTCGCCCTATCACTCAAACCCTCTACCTGGGAAACCTTCAAGCTTGTCTCCGGACATATTCCTTCAACAATACGCTCAAAATCCAGAATAATTAAAAGCTTATCTTGATCCTTGATAATACCTGTAGCGATTCCTGTTCCAGGTCCGCTCACAGTAGAGTCCGGCTTCACAACGTCCGACCATGATACTCTGTTAATCCCAAGTACGGATTCTACATCAAATGCAATGTTAAGATTATCAAAATTGGTCACAATAAGGAAATTATTCTTTTT
>CAMAMD010000026.1 GCA_945836785.1 uncultured Clostridium sp. | reverse complement strand
CTTTTGGCCAGTTCATGTATCATATATATTAAGGGAGAAGATTTGTTTATATATATGACTAAGGAAGAAATATATGAATGGTGCAGAATTTTGTAAGAGAATAAAAAAATTAGAAAAACAGTTGTACATGTGCGCATACTCTATTCTCGAAAATCAGGCAGATACAGAGGATGCTGTGTGTAGTGCAATTCAAAAAGGATATGAAAAATTAGATCAGTTGCAGCAGGAACATAAATTTGCGGCATGGATTATGAAAATTACGCGCAATGAAGCGTTGCAGATAAAGCGGCATCGTATCGAACTTCCGGGAGATGAGCAGCTTGAAAACCTGATGGCTCCGGTTTTTGACAACCATTTTGAGTTATGGGATATGGTTCAACAGCTTCAGGAAGAATATCGCGAAGTGGTGGTACTCTATTATTATACGGGGTTGTCTGTGAAAGAAATCGCACAGGTTCTTGATGTGCCGGTGGGTACAGTGAAGTCCCGGATGAATAGAGGAAGAGAGTATTTGCGTGAGAACTTTAAAATTGAGAGGGAGGAGGACAAATGATGGGAAGGTTAGATCAAGAAATACGAAAACTTGCCAGAGAGACAGATGTACCGGATACCTATGTAAAACGTGTGGATGAAACACTTAAAAATTTATCGGTATCAGATTCTGTACAAAAAAAAAGCAGTCATAAAGGTATGAAACATGCATCTCGCAGATCTTTGGGTAAAAGAAAATTTGTAGTTCGACTTTCTGTCTGTGTAATTGTTCTCTTTTGTGTCGTTCTTATACATGCGGTTGGAACCAGTGCAGGTATATTTGTTGAGATGAAACACGGGCTGATGGAATTCTTCCATATTGAAACTGAAGAAGAGATGCAGGAGACAGGCATAGAGGGACAGATAAAATATGCAGAAAGTAAACCGGATCTTGTAATTGAGCTTATGGAAATAGTGGTCGAAAAAAATGCAGTGTATGCATTGGTGCGGGTAACAGCACCGACTGATGTAACATTTTCCGACCAAATTGGTTTTGAGTATTTTGCATTCTGTGAGGGAGAAAACTATAATACGGATAATTTGATTAGCGGAGCAAAAGATTGTAAGCTTTTGGAGGTGGCAGAGGAAAAGCAGAATATTGCCACATATGTGGTCAGTATTTCTACGGAGGAGTTGATATCAGATGGAGAGATCCTGACGGTTTCCCTGATGAATTTGATGTATGATCCTTTTGGAACGGATCCGGAGATGATTGTGGAAGGAATATGGAGTCTTTCTTTCTCGGCAGACTATACGGTGACGGAAGAAATTAATGTGGAAGGCAGCAGAGATATGGCATATCCGTTTCTTGATCACACGGCATATGTAGAAAATATCTATGTTTCGCCACTGGGGATGACCATGATGTTGGATATCTCAGAGGTGCCACAGGATATTCTTGGTATATCTGATACATATTTGAAGGTCAGACTTGTCACTTTAGAGGGGGAAAGTCTTCTGCTGATGAGCCATGATCTGGAGGAGCATTGGGATGTGGGATGCAGTAGTATGGCGTTTCGTGAAGAGAACGGAAAGTATTATCAGGAAATCCGATTTGAATTTGAAAACCCATGTAATATTCATACATTGCTGGGCGTCTATATAGAAGATTTATATGTTGCATTTGAATGATTCGGTTGCAGATAAATAGAACCGGTTTTTGGGGAGGAAGACGATGTATTCTATTTTTGTTGCGGTTCAATATATAGGAATTATCATTGTATTTGGTGAGATTCTGTATTTGTGTATGCAAAGACCATCCCATCTGCAAAAAATACTGATGATAGTGTTTGCGTCAGTACTGGTTAATTTCGTCGGATATCTGATGGAGCTGCAGGCTGACAGCAAGGAGATGGCGATTCAGGCAGTCAAATTCATATATGTAGGAAAACCTTACATTATTCTGGGAACATTTTTGTTTGTACTCGAGTATTTCAAAGTTAAATTCCCAAAGTGGGCAAAATGTATGCTTTGTCTGTTCCATGTCAGCATTACGATGTTGGTTTTGACATGTGACAGACAAAAGTTGTTTTATAATCGTATAGATTATGTACATGAAGGATTTTTTCCGCATCTGGTTTTGGGACATGGTATTGTATATAATATTTTTACCGTATGCATCACGGCGTATCTAATCACATTACTTGCCTTTGGAATCCGTGGATATTTTCGGGCGGAAAACAGAAGAGAGAAAAAACAGATTTTATATCTGAATACGATCACAATTGTGTCAGGCATCAGTCTGCTGGTGTTTTTATCGGGGATTACCGGGGGATATGATTCTACCCTGCCGGCTTATCTGATTGCGGTTATTCTTCTTATGATCTTGCTGATGCGGTATGATTTGCTGGATACGCTTGCACTGGCTAAGGATAATGTGATAGATGAATTTGCAGATGGTCTTATTGTATTTGATGACACAGGTCGGCTTATTTATATGAATCCCCAGGCGCAAAAGGTGTATCCGTATGTTTGCGTCGGCATGCATAAAAGAGATGTTCCTGAATTGCAGGAGCTGGTGGGAACACGGCAGAGGAAATTTGTAGATGACAATGTATATCGGATTTACGGAAAGGATATTGTCCGTAATGACAAGATATATGGTTATATGTATGTAATCAATGATGTTACAGAGAGCTATAATTATACGATTAGCCTGGAGGAGCAGACGGCTATAGCCGAGCGGGCAAATCAGGCAAAATCGGACTTCCTGGCAAGAATGTCCCATGAGATACGGACACCGATTAATTCGGTGCTGGGTATGAATGAGATGATACTCCGGGAAAGCAGCGAGGATGAAATCAAGCAGTATGCCATGGATGTAAAGTCCTCTGCAAATGCACTGTTAAGCATCATAAATGATATATTGGATTCGTCGAGAATCGAATCTGGAAAGATGGAAATTATTCCGGTTGAATATGAGTTGGACAGCCTGATCCATGATGTCGTGAACATGATTTACGTCAAGGTCAGGGAAAAAGACCTGGCGATGGAGGTTTTGGTTGATCCGGATCTTCCGAACGGGCTTTATGGGGATGACATCAGAATACGTCAGGTTTTGGTCAATCTGCTTACAAATGCTGTCAAGTATACAGAGCAGGGTACGATTACGCTGTCGGTGACGGGAGAGCGGGCGCAGGATAAGGTTGTACTGTATTGTGAGGTCAGAGATACGGGTATCGGAATCAAAGAGGAGGATATGCCAAAGCTGTATGCCTCCTTTGCAAGAATAGAGGAATCCAGAAACCGCAATATTGAAGGAACCGGATTGGGTATGAGTATCGTCGTCGATCTCCTTAGATTGATGGGAAGTCATCTCGAGGTTCGCAGTGTATATGGGGAGGGAAGTACATTTTCCTTTGACCTCGAACAGAAGATAACCGATACGACAGAAATAGGGGATTATCAGGGACGTTATAGACTCATGTGCAGGGAATATACATATCATTCGCTGTTTACTGCACCGGAGGCCAGCGTGTTGGTGGTAGATGATAATGCCGTAAACCGTAATGTGTTCCGTAATTTGTTGAAACAGACGAAGATACAGATAGAAGATACGGATTCGGGTGAAAATTGTCTGGAGCTCATACGGCACACGCATTATGATGTGATTTTTCTCGACCACATGATGCCGGGCATGGATGGAATAGAGACACTTCACAGGATGAAGGCACAGGAGGAAAATTTGTGTAAGGACACGCCGGTGGTGATATTAACCGCCAATGCTATTACCGGGGCGAGGGAGCGTTATTTGGAGGCCGGATTTGATGATTTTGTCTCTAAACCGATTGTGCCTGAGAAGCTGGAACTTATACTGAAAGATCTTCTTCCTGACAGGCTGGTACATGTATCATCAGATGTGGATATGACTGAATCCGATACTGAACGACAGGGAAATAATGAAATTGGGAAAAATGATGTGGGAGCGTTTCCGGAGCTGGATGAATTTGACTGGGAATATGCGTGTAGGCATATTAAGGATGCGGATTTGCTGAGACAGACGATATTGGATGTATATCATTCCATGGAGGGAACGATGGAGCTGCTTGGCGACCTTATAGAAAATATTGAACAGCAGGATAGTTTGGAACGTTACCGGATTGAGGTACATGCACTGAAGAGTAATGCGGCTATGATCGGAGCGTTGTTGTTGTCGAAGCTGTCCAGAATACTTGAGGTAGCGGCTACTAATCAAGAATATGAAAAAATACGGATGCTCAATCCGGTGTTGTTGGAGGAGATGCAGAAGCATCATGAAAGGCTGGCTGTTTTTGAGGAAGACAGGGTTAAAAATGAGGAGAGAAAAGAGAAAGGAAATGCTGAACAGTCAGTATTAAAGCTTATGCTGTTGAAACAATGTCTGGAGGACGACGATTACAATATGGCAGACAGTATTGTTGAGGAATTGCAACAGTATTGCTATATCGGCGAGACGGAGACGCTGATGAAACAGCTTTTTGGACAGATATCAAACCTTGATACCGAGGAGGCACAGGAGACGGCAGAGAAGCTTATCACTGCATTGAGGAACAGTGCTTGAGGAACAGAACGAAATTTTGTGACAGATTTTGTGTAGAGGATTGGAGGACTATAAATGAAAAATATTTTTATCGTGGGAAAGCTCAATACGGTTATACAGAATATCAGAGATGTGCTTGCTGATCATTTTCAGGTTCAGCTCACATCGGACAAACCTGAGGTAGTAAAGGGAATGTTAAAGTTGTCATGCCCTGATTTGATTTTGATCTGTTTGATTGATATGAAAGAGGAGCAGGAGGAGATTTTTTCGGAACTAAAAAAACGTTATTCATCGGTACCTGTAGTTTGTCTGGGAACAAAAGATGAAATTCTGGCATTTCAATCCTATATCGATGCCGGACAATATACGGTGCTGACACGACCGATTACGATTTCGTCAATTTTGAAAAAGCTGCAGGAGATTCTGGGAGTGGAACAGGAGGGCAGTTCGACACAGGGACATGCAGCAGGTGTGCAGAAAAAGAGCATTCTTCTGATAGATGACAGTGCAGTACAGCTTCGTATGATGAAAGGGCTTTTGCAGGATAAATTTAATGTAGAGATAGCGAAATCAGGAGATATGGCGTTGAAGATTATGAAACGGGAAAAACCGGATATGATTTTTTTGGATTATGATATGCCAGGGCAGGATGGAAAAGCAACCTTGGAGCTGATTCGTGCCTATGAACCGACCAAAGACACCCCGGTTGTATTTCTGACCGGGGTAAAGGATCGGGCGAGAATACAGGCAGTGCTCGCCTTAAAGCCTGCCGGTTATATATTAAAACCGGTAAGCCAGGAGCATATTATGGATATTATCCAAAAGGTATTACAGGAATAATTTTAATACTCCTCTGCAATATCAATATCATCCTGCTCGGTTTCAACCGATGCATGATTTCCCGGTGTACGATGAAGATAAGCAAGCCAGTAGCCGACACCGACAATTACACCTCCCACAATGTTACCCAGTGTGACAGGGATCAGGTTATGTGTAAAAAAATTGCCCCAGGTCAGTGTTTCGGCGGTGACTCCATATTCGGATGATGTAAACAATGCACAGAGACAGAAATACATATCTGCGACACTGTGTTCAAAGCCACAGAGTACAAACAGCATGACGGGCCAGAAACTGACCAAGAGCTTGCCTGGCACCTGCTTTGCGGCAACAGCCATCCATACGGCAATACACACAAGTATGTTGCAGAGTATGCCCCGGATAAAACTGTCACCAAAGGAGAGTGAGGTGCGTGCCGCTCCGGCATTTACGATTGCCTGGGCGAGAGCTTCTCCGAATAAATCAGGGGTATGACCGTATGTGACGAGCAGAGCAACAAGCAGTGTCCCGATAAAATTCCCGATATAGACAAAGAACCAGTTTTTCAGCATTTTTCTGAGTGGAACTTTTTTTTCAAGAACCGAAATCACAATCAGATTATTCCCGGTAAACAATTCACTTCCGGCAATTAAAACCATAGCCATTCCGGCAGGGAAGACGATGGCTCCCACAAGCTTGGCTACAGATGCAACGGCAATTGTGCTCGATGCCGTTGTCGAGGCGATACCGGCAAAGGCGATAAATAAACCGGCAAATATACCAAGCAGAACCATCTTAAATGCGGACATCATTGTCTTATGAATTCCGATATCAATATATTTTTTTGCGATTTCTAAAGGTGAATGCATAATGTTCCTCCTGTGCAGATAATTTGTATACCATAAAGGCATAAGCTCGTATTTGCTAAGTGCTCCTATTATACCATAATATGGGGTGATGGAAAATATGATTTTTTATCCAAACTTGTGATAGAAAGTCACAGGGGGTTGTGTTATATTAGAAATAATTGATGGGATGCAGACACAGGATGGAGGAGAATATGAAGGTAGTCAGTAAGCAGAAAAACAGCAGAATGTGCATAATATGCGGTCTGGATAATGAGTACGGAATCCGGGCACCGTTTTATAATATGGAGGATGGTAGTGTTATGACCATTTTTCAGTATCGGGAGCAGCATCAGAGCTATCCGGGCAGGGTTCATGGCGGATTGATTACAGCCATGATTGACGAGATGGGGCTTCGGGCTTTGTGGGCGAAGGAGCTTTCGGAAGAAAGCTTTGGTGTGACCATGTCATTGGATACAAAATATCATAAACCGGTTCCGTACGGAGAAACATTATATGGCAGGGGAATTATAGTAAAGGATACGCCCAAATTTTGTGTGACGGAGGCGGCGATTCTGGACATACATGGAAATAAGCTGGCAGCAGGAACCGTGAAGTATATCAAGCTGGATGTAGGGCAGATTGCGGAGAATGCAATGATTCATGAGGAAATGCCATATTTGATTGCGGATGATGTTAAGGAAATAACATTTTCATAGAATTTCTGCAGATGAATACTTTGTCTGTTGTGGAGGAAGCTATGTTAGGAGACAGAAGAGGAAAACAGCGAAGAGAATATGTGGCGGATTATGTTGTGTATGATCTGGAAACCACGGGTATGCGTCCGGGGAGTGATTCGATTATAGAGATATCCGCGGTAAAGGTTATAGACCATCAGGTAACGGATACTTTCAGTACACTGGTGAATCCGGGATGTCCGATTCCTTATGCTGCAACTGCGGTAAACGGGATTACAGACGAAATGGTGGAAGGACAGCCCGACATTTCCACAGTGTTTCCTTTATTTTTGGATTTTATTGGAGATATGGTGCTGGTGGGGCATAATATACAGTGCTTTGATATGAAATATATCTGGTGTGTGGCGGAAACACTGTACGGCAAAACGGTTTCAAATGATTATATTGATACCCTTCCTCTGGCAAGAAAAAAGCTGCCTGAGCTGGCACATCACAGGTTGGTGGACATTGCGGCGCATTACCATATAAATACGGATGGGGCGCACAGGGCACTTGCCGATTGTATGATGAATCAGAAATGCTATGAGCTTATGATAAAGGAACAGCCGGGCACGGATGTAAAATGTTGTCCGAAATGCGGCGGGGAGATGAAACGCAGAAATGGAAGATATGGGGAGTTCTGGGGGTGTATGTCGTTTCCGGCCTGCAGGTATACGGAGAACGTTTAGTCATTAGAAAATGATGATGTGTGGAGATATGAGTGCATGATAAAGATACGGGATCTCGCATTTGAATATTTTGACAGGGATGAGGAAGGAAATCTCACAGAGATGGTCAATGCAATCTGTGGGATTCGTTTTGATGCACAAAAGGGAGATTTCATCGCTGTCGCAGGTAAAAACGGTTCGGGCAAAAGTACGTTTGCGAAAATATTGAATCGTTTATTGGTGCCGATTGAGGGAACCGTGATGGTCGGCGGACTGGATGCAATGCATGAGGACAATATAATTCCGGTTCGCAAAAAGGTAGGAATGGTATTTCAGAATCCGGACGACCAGTTGATTGGAAGTATTGTGGGTGAGGATGTAGCTTTTGGCGCAGAGAATATGGGCGTGCCACACAGGGAATTGTGGGAGCGGGTATTCTCCGCCATAAGGGCAGCAGGTCTCACCTGTGAGATGCGGGATGAGCGTATGGTCAGTCGCAGAATCAATGCATTGTCCGGGGGAGAAAAACAGAAAGTGGCGATTGCGGGTGTACTTGCCATGAAACCGGAATGTATCGTGCTTGATGAGGCAACGAGCATGCTGGATCCGAAATCAAGGTGGGAGATACTCCGCACGATGAAAGAATTGAATGAAAAAGCAGGCATTACCGTGATTATGATTACCCACATGATGGAAGAACTTTTGCTGGCTGATAAGATTTATATCATGAACCGGGGAAAGATGGTGTTGTCTGGCAGGAAAGAGGAGATTTTCAGGGACGAGGACAGACTCATTTCCTATGGACTGGAATGTCCGAAGGTGGTACAGCTGGCTCACAGTCTGTATGAGAGAAATGTAATACGGAGAAGGGATATATTTTCTGTGGAGGGTCTGATTGCACAGATTCAGAAAGAGCATCCCACAGCCTTTTTATTGGATACAAAAATGCCTGAGCCAAAGCATTGGCGTGAAAAAATAGATCCTGTCAATGCGATTTTATTTGACGGAGTCACTTTCTCTTATGGAAAGCAGGAGGTTTTACATGACATCTCTATGTCCGTGGCAAAGGGCGAATATGTGGCGGTAATCGGTGCCACCGGTTCGGGTAAATCGACGCTGCTTCAAATGATACCGGGGTTGCTTGCACCGACGAGGGGAAATATTTATGTGGATGGTCTGGATGTGAACGATAAAACCACGGATAAACGTCAACTGCGGTGCAAGATAGGATATGTATTCCAGTATCCTGAGCAGCAGTTGTTCGCTAAAAATGTGTATGAGGATGTTGTGTTCGGCCCCAGAAATGTGGGCATTTCGGAAGTGGAGGCAGAGAAACGTGCGTATGAAGCGATAGAACTGGTCGGTTTGCCACAGGATGTATATGATATGCCGATTTCTAAACTGTCGGGCGGACAGAAACGCCGGGTGGCACTGGCCGGGGTGCTTGCCATGAAACCCGAATATTTGATTTTGGATGAGCCGGTGGCAGGACTTGATCCGGAAGGAAAACGGGAGATGCTTGCAATCATTGATATTTTGCACCGGGAAGCAGGTATTACGATTCTTATGATTAGTCATGATGTGGAGAGTGTCGCCGCATATGCAGACAAGGTGTTTGTCTTGGAGCAGGGGACGCTTATGGGTGCCGGAAAAGCGGCGGAGGTCTTTTACCGATTGCGGGGACATCGCGACAACCTGCCTGTGATGATGCAGCTTTTGATTGGACTTCGGGAGCGGGGGTTGCCTGTGAACTGCATGCCGGTTGTCAATAATGCAGAATCTGTCGATGGCGGGATCTGGAGCGACGAACAGGGACTTTATGAGATAGAACATGCGCTTGGAAGGATGGTGTAGAATGTTTCGGGATATCACCATAGGTCAGTATTACAGTGAGGAATCTGTGATACACAGGCTGGATCCGAGAGTTAAAATAAGATTTACAATTTTATACGTTATTATGACGTTGATTGACCGTAATCTGCCGTTGTTTGTGTTGCTGACAGGCGTGTATGTGGCTGCGGTTGTCTTATCGAAGGTGCCGGTGCGGTATATGTTGCGTGGAAGCCGTTCGGTCATGCTTGTGGTTCTGATTTGTTCCGCATTTAATATATTCACCACGCGTGGAAGCGTGTTGGTGGAGCTGGGCCCCCTGCAGATTACAGAAGAAGGGCTTGTGAAATGCACGTTCGTTTTCTGGCGCATGCTGCTTATTATTTTTATGTCGTCATTGCTGATGTATACCACAACACCGACAGAGCTCACCGATGGACTGGAAAAATGTTTCCATCTGAGCGGGAATGTCGCCATGGCGATCACGATTGCACTTCGGTTTGTATCAGTTTTGTCGGAGGAATTGTCACGGATTATGCGGGCGCAGGAGGCGCGAGGTGCAGATTTTCACAGTGGCGGGCCAATCAGACGGATACGGAGTCTTAAAACGGTGATTGTTCCCCTGTTTCAAAATGCCATTGACCGGGCGGGAAATCTGGGAGACGCCATGGATGCCAGATGCTATACGGGTGGCAGTGGAAGGACAAAGCTAAAGCCGCTTGCTTATGATATGCGGGATGTTGTCTGTTATGTGATACTACTTGCGTTTGTAATTGTGTCTGTGTGGCTTGCCGTAGCATTTTAGGCGGTCTGGTGAAGATAACGGTGGCAAATGCTGATTGTGGAGGATGGAATGATAAGAGTAAAATTAATCGTTGCCTACGATGGAACCAATTATTGTGGGTGGCAGATTCAGGATAACGGAATTACCATTGAGGAAGTTTTGAACCGGGAGCTGTCACGGTTGCTGAATGAGGATATTAAAATAATCGGTGCGAGCCGGACAGACTCGGGCGTGCATGCCCTCGGAAATGTGGCGGTGTTTGATACGGAAACGCGGATTCCGGCGGAGAAGATTTCATTTGCATTGAATCAGCGGCTACCGGACGATATTAGGATTACAAACTCCTGTCAGGTGCCGGGTGATTTTCATCCGAGATTTTGTGATACTATAAAGACCTACGAGTATAAAATTTGGAATGACCGTTTCCCGAATCCGCTGGTGAGACTGTATTCCAAGTTCGTATATTTTAATATTGATATTGAGCGGATGGAACGGGCGGCGGCATATCTGGTGGGGGAGCATGATTTTAAATCCTTCTGTTCACCGCGGACACAGGTGGAAAATACAGTGCGTACCGTGACGGAGATTTCATTTTTTAAAGAGGGAAACATGATTACCATGCGTATCCGGGGAACAGGATTTCTATATAATATGGTAAGGATTATCATGGGAACGCTCTTGAAGTGTGGCATGGGTATGTATGAGCCGGAGTATGTGAAGGAAATCCTTGAGGCGCGAGATCGAGCCAAGGCGGGACCGAAAGCGGAGGCGTGCGGACTGACATTGGTTGGAATTGAGTACCTATGATGAAATTCTTGCAAATATTGGTGAAAAAATCGTTGACACACGCGGATGCGTATAATATAATATAAAACTGTGTATGAGACCAAAGCCCCGGTGTTATACACAGTTTTTGATAGTTGTCTTCATCTGAACTCCATTGATTTTGAAGACAGATATCGCATACAGAACGTCGGAGATGCAAGACGGGAGCTGTTTCGGACATTTCAGTGAAAGCCTTGTTGCTTCGTCAAATATTGGATTTTTATTAAGGAGGAACCACAATGAAGAGCTTTATGGCAAGCCCATCAAACATTGAAAGAAAGTGGTATGTAGTTGATGCTACTGGACATACATTAGGCCGTTTATCATCTGAGATAGCAAGTATTTTAAGAGGAAAGAACAAGCCGACATTTACACCACATATTGATACTGGCGATTACGTTGTAGTTGTAAACGCAGAGAAGATTAAGGTTACTGGTAAGAAGATGGATCAGAAGATTTATTACCATCATTCAGATTACGTTGGCGGTATGAAGGAGCAGACTTTAAAAGAGAAGCTCGCTAAGAAGCCGGAAGACGTTATCTATCTTGCAGTTAAGGGAATGCTTCCAAAGGGACCTCTTGGTAGAGAGATGATCAAGAAGCTTCATGTTTACGCTGGTCCTGAGCACAAGCAGCAGGCACAGAAGCCGGAAGTATTAGAGATTAAGTATTAATAAGGGAGGAAATGTTCGTGGCTAAGAGTAATAGATTTTACGGAACAGGTAGAAGAAAAAGCAGTATCGCAAGAGTTTATCTTGTACCAGGAACTGGCAAGGTAACTATTAATAAGAAGGATATGGATGATTACTTTGGTCTTGAGACACTTAAGGTAATCGTAAGACAGCCATTCGCAGCTACAGGTACAAACGGCAAGTTTGATGTACTTGTTAATGTACATGGTGGTGGTTTCACCGGACAGGCTGGTGCGATCAGACATGGTATCTCCAGAGCTCTTGTTCAGGCAGATGCAGAGTACAGACCAGCTCTTAAGAAGGCAGGATACCTCACAAGAGATCCTCGTATGAAGGAGAGAAAGAAATACGGTCTCAAAGCTGCACGTCGCGCACCACAGTTCT
The DNA here is from genome assembly GCA_945836785.1 of uncultured Clostridium sp. The sequence continues at coordinate 45 of CAMAMD010000026.1, read as the reverse complement.
CAAAGAGATAATCTGCGGCAGGCGCAAGATTCGAGAAAAGCCCGA
>CAMAMD010000025.1 GCA_945836785.1 uncultured Clostridium sp. | reverse complement strand
ACTACGTGCGGTTGCCCACCTAGCTTTGCTAGGAGTCAAAAGGCAGGAACCGGCACTCCGGATATATATTATAAACACTTGCAAAGCGGCAGGTTTGCTGCTTTATTTTTTTGGAGGTTTGCTCTGCCATGAAAAGGAAGATAACAGGCTTTGTTTTGGCATTTATTGTACTTGCGATACTTGCTGTTATTACGAGTGAGATAAAGAATATGATTGTCGAGAATGCCGATGCGACAGCAGAGGATACTGAAGAAATAGCACAGAACACTGACAGTTATTCATATGGCGAAGTGGAAAACATGGTTTCGTATCTTGCCGATTCGGATGAAACGCAGAAAGAACTGGCGCGCCTGATTGACCCTCTGGCGAAAAGCGAAGCCGTTAACGTGCAATATATCAGAAATGTTTTTGCAATAATAGATGCTCCCGGTGATTTATATGCACAGGTTCTGGTTGGGATGCAGGATCAGGATATCTTGTCGCAGGATCAGTTTGATATGGTATACAGAAATGTTGTTGAGGCAGGTATTGTAGACGGACTTTTCAGACAGGATGTATATGTGTATGATGTTTCTACCGATGAAAATGGCGAAAAGCATATTACTTCCGATAGTGAAAATGAATATCTCCTGGATGTGGAAATTTCCGATACATATATGGATCGCATATTGGATGTTTATATAAAAAACGGGAAAATATTCAGAGTAAACGGATATGGAGAGTCATCCGTGACGCTCCGCAATGTATGGCTGGCTGCAATGGATGAAACCGGTTGTACATTTTTATACAGAGGACTGGAAAAGCAATATCCCATAACTGGTGTGGATGTGACATCCGTACAGAGCGGATGCATAGCGGAACTTACAATCAATAATTCCGGTGTCTGTGATGTGAAAATACCGGAGACAGTCAAGGATGTCCGTGTGGAAAAAGTAACGGATGAAGGCTTGCGATTAAAGGACAGAAGCCTGGTTGCGTATTCGGAGGATTTTTGTATCTATAATGTCTATGATGTTGCGTTCTGTGAGGAGAGTCTGCAGATTTTGGCAGGTTACAGCAGCATTTCATTGGCTATGGATGATGATGGTATGGCCATTGGTGCCGTGATTGACCGGGAACTGGTCTGTGATGATATCCGTGTTATATTGAGCAATGATGATTATACGTCCTATGATATGAAACGGGCAGAGATAGCCGGGGATGCACAGTATAAGGTGACATATCCGGACGGAACGGAAACCTCATATGGAGCAGGAGAAAGTGTTACCATTTCTGCCGAGGAATATGAAAACGGAGATGTGTTTACTTTTGAGTCTGAAGCAAAAAACGGACATTTTCAGATTAATACTTTGTCCAGAAGCTATGGGATTCCGGTTTATGCAGGAAAAATAGAGGTAAGAATCTGTGCCGGTGAGGTATTGCATATTATTAACGAATTGCCGTTAGAGGAGTATCTGTACAGTGTGGTGGCAAGTGAAATGCCATCCTCCAGCCACGAGGAGGCACTGAAAGCAATGGCTATCTGTGCGAGAGGGTACGCATATTCCAGAATAGAAGATGAAAGCTTTGCCGACTATCATGCGGATTTGGATGATTCCAGTCTGTGTCAGGTTTATAATAATGTGGAGGAGACCGCAGCAAGCATCAAAGCGGTGAAAGATACTTATGGTATTGTCCCTACTTATAATGGGAAAGTGATTGTTCCGCTTTATTTTTCGACATCGGGTGGAATGACCTGTACGAATGAGGAGATATGGGGCGGAAGTGCATATCCGTATCTGGAGTCAAATGTGGAAACAATAGAAAAAAATAAGCTTGATTTATCTGATGAGGAGAATTTCCGTCAGTTTATGGATGATAGTATGGGATACGACATTATAGATCAGGATATGCCATATTACAGATGGAACGTGGAGTATACGGCAGATGAGATTTCTGAGGCTGTGAATTCTATGTTGGAAGAGCGTATCAGCATGTCCTCTGACAATATAAAGGTGAAAAATGACCAGGGAAGATATGTATCGCAGGAAATTGATGATATTGGTCAGATTATTTCCATTCATATTACGGAGAGAACGAAAAGTGGTGTCGTGGCTGCCATGGAAATCGAGGGAACCGAGGCAACGATTCAGGTGACCGGTCAGACGAACATCAGAAATCTGATTACACCGATTCATCAGGAAATTATACGGCAGGATGGTAGTACCGTGACAGGTTGGACTTCGCTGCCGAGTCCGTTTTATTATATCGACAGTACGGATGAAGGTTATGTGATACATGGCGGAGGATTCGGTCATGGTTCCGGAATGAGTCAAAATGGTGCGAATATTCTTGCTGAGGAAGGATATAATTATAAATATATCCTGCGCCATTATTATTCATATATTGATTTGACATCTATCTATGAAGTGGAAGATGAAGAGGGTGCTGAGGAATAAACGGGAATTAAAATATGGTAAATAAAATTATAAAATTACTAAAGGATTTTTGTAAAAAAGCATCGCAGGATAGTCTTGCCGCATATGCGGCGCAGACTACTTTCTTTGTGCTGCTTTCTTTCTTTCCATTTATCATGCTTCTGGTTATGATAGCTTCCAAATTTTCTCTGGCGCGCACCAACGTGGTGCTCTATTTGCTTGATGTGGCACCTGATCAGCTTAAGACGTATATTATATACATAGTGGATGAAATCATGTTTTCTGACAGTAACTCATTCACGATTATTACAGCACTGGTCAGCCTGTGGTCTGCCGGAAAAGGAATACAGGCGTTAACCTATGGGTTGGATAAAATCTATGGGGTAGAGCAAAAAAAGAATTTTTTCATAACGCGTTTAATCAGTGCGGTTTACACGCTGGTATTTATGCTGTTGTGCCTGATTATAATGGTTGTACACGTTTTTGGAAAACAGATAGGTACACAGATCATAGATTGGAATCCGTCTCTGGCAAATGCGACAATTTTGATTTTGAGTCTGAAAAGTTCGTTCACTTTTATGATTATTTTCTTCTTCCTGCTGCTTATCTATTATCAGCTGCCGGGAAGAAAGGGAAAAGTGAAACATGAGGTAATCGGGGCAGCGCTGGCGGCACTGGCATGGATGTTGATGACAAAATTGTTTTCCTTTTATATTCAACATATATCTTCGGTTTCACGAATGTACGGCAGTCTGACATCAATCATATTGATTATTATCTGGCTGTATATCGGTATGCAGATTATCCTGTATGGAGCTGAAATCAATTATCACATATCAGATTATATTGAGAAATGTTATACGAGAGAAGAGCTGTGTGATAAAGGAGAAGATGGTTGACACTAAAAATATGATATGAGATAATAACGAATATGCGAAAAAGTATAAAAAACGGAGGTAATAAGGATGTACGGTTTTGAAGAAATTTCTAATTTTGATCCTGAGGTTGCGGCTGCGATGACAGCGGAAATCAACAGACAGAATGATAACATTGAATTGATAGCATCTGAGAATATTGTATCGAAAGCTGTTATGGCTGCCATGGGTAGCCCGCTTACGAATAAATATGCTGAGGGATATCCGGGAAAACGTTACTATGGCGGTTGTGAGTATGTGGATATCGTTGAGGATCTTGCAAGAGAGCGTGCAAAGGAGCTGTTTGGATGTGAATATGTGAATGTGCAGCCACACTCCGGTGCCCAGGCCAATATGGCAGTGTTCTTTGCCATTATGGAGCCGGGTGATACATTTATGGGCATGAATCTTGCACATGGCGGTCATTTAACACATGGTTCACCGGTAAATATGTCCGGTAAGTATTTTAACGTGGTTCCTTATGGTGTCAATGATGATGGATTTATCGATTATGATCAGGTGCTTGCCATAGCAAAGGAATGTAAGCCAAAGCTTATCGTGGCAGGTGCTTCAGCGTATGCCAGGGCAATAGACTTTAAGAGATTCCGTGAGATTGCTGATGAAGTCGGCGCAGTTCTCATGGTGGATATGGCACATATTGCCGGACTTGTGGCAGCAGGTTTACATGAGAGCCCGATTCCGTATGCACATGTGACCACAACTACGACGCATAAAACATTGAGAGGACCTCGTGGCGGTATGATTTTATCAAGCAATGAGGTAAATGAGAAATATAATTTCAATAAAGCTGTATTCCCTGGTATTCAGGGAGGCCCGCTGATGCATGTTATAGCAGGAAAAGCAGTTTGCCTGAAAGAAGCACTCTCGGATGAATATAAGCAGTATCAGGCACAGGTTGTAAAAAATGCATCTACATTGGCTGCAGCATTGATGGAAAGAGGATTTAAGATTGTTTCCGGTGGTACGGATAATCATTTGATGCTGGTTGATTTGCAGAATCTTGATATGACAGGTAAGGAAGTTGAAAAGCTGCTTGATTCCGTACATATCACTGCAAACAAGAATACGGTTCCAAATGATCCGAAGTCACCGTTTGTCACCAGTGGTATTCGCCTTGGTACACCGGCAATCACTACACGAGGGGCAAAGGAAGATGACATGATTATCATCGCGGATGCAATCAAAGCTGCTGTGATTGACAAGGATAATGACAAGGCAATGAGCCTGGTTAAGAGCATTACAGATAAATATCCTTTGTATAAATAAAAAAATGAGGGCTGTTACACTTGGTGTGATAGCCTTTCGTGATTGGAGACATAAATGGATAATAACGAGAATAACAATTCCAATAATTCAGGTAATAATGATAACAACAATAACGGAAACAATAAGAAAAAACCATCTGCGACAATATTGATATTGATTTTGTCGGTTGTGCTTACGTTGGTTTTCTGGCAGACTTACAGTCGGTTTAAGGCAGCAGGACAGGAGAAAATTGCATATAGCGAATTTCTGGAAATGCTGGATGAGGGACAGGTTGCGAATGTTAAAATTTATAATGATAAAATTACATTTGAGCCCGTTGAGCAGGAAGCAGGCAATGTAAACCCTGTATCATATTATGTTGTCAGGACGGATGATTTCAGTATTGTAGACCGTTTGGCCGAAGCGGGTGTGACATTCGAGGAAGTGGATGAAGGAAGCAATGCAATCCTGTCTACGATTTTATCCTATGCAGTTATGATTCTGGCATTCTATCTGTTGATGATGCTGATTATGCGCAGTGCCACCAAGGGTGGCGGCATTATGGGTGTCGGAAAAAGCAATGCAAAGATGTATGTGGAAAAAGAAACCGGGGTTACATTTTCGGATGTAGCCGGTCAGGATGAGGCGAAGGAATCCCTGTCTGAAATGGTTGATTTCCTGGCTAAACCTGAAAAATATCTGCAAATCGGTGCAAAGCTTCCGAGAGGTGCTTTGCTTGTCGGACCGCCCGGAACAGGTAAAACATTGTTGGCGAAAGCTGTGGCGGGAGAGGCAAACGTACCGTTTTTCTCGCTTTCCGGTTCTGAGTTTGTAGAGATGTATGTGGGCGTAGGTGCGTCGAGAGTCAGGGATTTGTTTAAGAAAGCAAATACCATGGCACCGTGTATTATATTTATCGATGAGATTGATGCAATCGGACGAAGCAGAGATACCAGACATTCCGGTGGAGATTCCGAGCGGGAGCAGACCTTGAATCAGTTGCTGTCCGAGATGGATGGTTTTGATACATCGAAAGGAATCATTGTCCTTGCGGCAACGAACAGACCGGAAGTGCTGGACAAAGCGTTGCTCAGACCGGGACGATTTGACAGAAGAATTATCGTATCAAAACCGGATATGCAGGGACGTATCGATACGCTCCGTGTTCATTCCAAGAATGTGAAGATGGATGAGACGGTTGACTTTAAAGAGCTGGCATTGGCTACTTCGGGTGCGGTAGGTGCCGATTTGGCCAATATCATAAATGAAGCTGCCCTGACGGCTGTCAGAAAGGGAAGAGAGCTGGTAAGCCAAAAGGATTTGCTGGATTCTGTCGAGGTGGTATTTGCCGGTAAGGAGAAGAAAGCGAAGCTGTTGAGTCCGAAAGAAAAACAAATCGTTGCATTTCATGAGGTCGGGCATGCGCTTGTTTCCGCATTGCAGAAAAATACGCTGCCGATTCAGAAAATTACGATTATTCCGAGAACGGATGGTGCCCTCGGTTATGTTTGGAGTGTGCCGGATGAGGAAAAACAGCTTGAAAGTAAAAAGGAGATGGAGGAGGAGATTGTTACCCTGCTTGCCGGACGGGCGGCAGAGGAGCTGAAATTTGATTCCGTCACCAACGGTGCTTCCAATGATATTGAGAAAGCAACCAATATAGCCAGAACCATGATTACCATGTATGGTATGTCAGACAAGTTCGGTATGGTACAACTTGAGGGAATCACAGGCGAGTACCTTGACAGAAGAAGGGTGCTTAACTGTTCTTCCGAAACTGAGACGAAGGTGGATACCGAAGTGAAAAACATGATTAAGGCATCCTATGAGAAAGCATACAAGCTGTTGAAAAAGAATGTGGAAACCCTGGACGCTATCGCAAAGGTTCTGATAGAGAAGGAGAATCTTACCGGACAGGAGTTTATGAAGCTTTTTGAAAAATACCAAAATGTAAAATTGGTTGATACCTCTATTAATCTTGAGTGATAGAGGTGAGGTGAAATATATGGAGTATAACTTTTTTGCCACAGTGGCGAGAATGAAATATATTGAGCGGTGGGCATTGATGCGGAACACCAGACCGGAGAATCTTTCGGAACATTCTCTGGAGGTCAGTATGATTGCACATGTACTTTGCGTGATCGGAAATGTGAGGTATCAAAAGAATCTGGATGCAGACAAGGCGGCCATGATGGGACTGTATCATGATGCCTCGGAGATTATTACAGGAGATATGCCAACACCGATTAAATACTACAATCCGGGTATCAAAGAGGCGTTTAAGTCGATTGAAAATGAGGCAAATCATAAATTGCTGGCTCAATTGCCGGAAGATATCAGAACGGCATATGAGGATATTTTCTTCAAAAAACCGGAGTACGCCGAGGAGTGGAAACTGGTAAAGGCGGCAGATAAGCTGTCAGCCATGATTAAGTGCATGGAGGAAGAAAAGACCGGCAACCGGGAGTTTGTCAAGGCCAGAGAGGCAACGGAACGCACACTCAACGCAGTGGCAGAAGAACATCCGGAGGTAAAGGATTTCATAACCGAATTTCTTCCGGCATATTCCAAAACCCTGGACGAACTCAATTAATATTTTATGTAAACTAACCATCTGCTTTACGCTATTGTAGAGTAGATGGTTTTTTTCAGTATTTGCGGTTGTTCTCCCAATGGCAGGGTGTTTTTTGAAGACAACTAGGATTTGATGAATGACTTTTGCTCTGGATTTTTGATAACGTGTGCCGCGGAAAGATGTCTGAGTGATACACTGCATGTCAGCGGACATATGATACCGGATTTGCTTGCAATTTTACGCCCGCTAAGAATATCTGACATCCGGGATTCACGATATTTTATTGTGTGCCGCTCCAAGAACTCGCTATGCTCAGACAGCTTTCCGCGGCACACGTTATCGTTCGTCCCGGATGTCGATATTCTAAGCGTTCTAATTGTCTGCGCAAATCCGGTATCATATGTCCGCTGACATGCAGTGTATCGCGAGTTTCTTGGAGCGGCACATAATAAATATCAAAAATCCAGAGCAAACCAGTCATTCCAAATCCGTAAGGTTGCGAAAAAAACACCCTGCCATTGGGAGAACAACCGCAAATACTGAAGAAAAACCACCTACCCTGAAGTAATGTTAGGCAGATGGTTAGTTTACATAAAATATTAATTTGTGTGTTCGGATTTAGCGTAGTTTTTTGATTTCGTCCAGGAGATGCATTGGGATACGCATACCTCCGCGTCCTTTTCCCATTTGGATGTTGGGCTTTACGGCACCGTGGAAATCGGAGCCACCGGATATGCATAAGCCGAGATTTAATGCCATGGAGCGAAGCTTGTCACTTTCGTATGCGTTGTTGGAGGAGTGATATGCTTCGATACCTTTGAGCCCGAGGGATTGCAGATAAACGAGGAGTTCCTCGATTTGTGCATAGCCCAGATGGTATAGGAGTGGATGTGCAAGAAAGGCGGCCTTGCTGTAGGTAGTCAGAATATGCATGGCAGTCTCGCAGGTTACTTGTGGTTTTGGCAGATAATATTTACACCCGATTCCAATATATTGTTTAAAGGCAGCATCTTTTGTTTTACAGATACCTTCTTCAACCAGAACTCTGGCAAAATGTGCGCGGGTGATAACACTGTCCGGGTTTCCGTGTAATAGCTTCTCCATGGTGACAGGGAGACCGTCAGCCTGCATCATTTCGACCATTTTCACGTTGCGGTCTTCGCGGGCTTTCTTTAATGTAGCCAATTCGGTGTTCAATTCAGGATTTTGGTAATCTACATAAAAACCGAGGATATGAATTTCACGATTTTTGTAATAGCAGGATAATTCTATGCCGGGAACAATTTCCAAGGGTTTGTCGGCTGTGTAAGCCATAATTGTGGGAATACCGTCCACCGTGTCATGATCGGTCAGTGCGATTGCGGAAAGTCCCATCCGCATGGCTTCGTCGGCAACTTCTTCCGGTGTCAGAGAACCGTCGGATGCATTGGAATGTACATGTAAATCTATCAGATTCATTTGCATAAACCTCTTTTCATTTCATATAATATTTATATTATTTTTGTACGATACCGCATATCGAAATTATAGCACATATATAGATTGCTATTTTTCAATCGCTATCATAACAGAAAAAAATGATTTGCACAATTATTTGTCATTGGATTCTTGCAGGAAGTGTGACAGTGTGATATTGTGGGAACACAATCAGTTTATGATATCGGAAATTTATATGATGATTCGGAGAAGAAATTTGTTATGGAAGAATTATTGAAGTTGGATGGAAATATACTTCTGTGGATACAGGAGAATTTGAGAAATAATATATTGACACCGGTCATGCAGTGTTTTAGCCGCCTGGCAGATAACGGTTTGATTTGGATTGTTGCAGCAATTTTACTGATGTTGTTTTCAAAGACGAGGAAGGTTGGATTTACTGTAGGATTTTCACTGCTCACCAATTTTCTGATTTTGAATCTGATATTGAAAAATCTGGTTGCGCGGATTCGCCCTTACGAAGTAATCGATGGTCTTACGAGACTGGTGCCTGCCGAGCGAAGCTTTTCGTTTCCGTCAGGTCATGCGGGCCATGCGTTTGCGGCAGCCGTTGTACTGTATTGTATGTTGCCGAAAAAATATGGAATTCCCGCCCTGGTGCTTGCTGCGCTGATTTCTTTTTCGAGACTGTATGTAGGTGTACATTATCCGACGGATGTTTTGGCGGGGGCTCTTGTTGGAACCATTGTTGCGTTATTTTGTGTCGCAGTTGCGAAAAAAATGTCCGGGAGAAGGCAGACGGGGAAAGAAGACGAAAGTAAATCACCTGATATTGAAAATCAGTAAAATAATTGACTTAAGTATAGTAAATTTTAACAAAAAACCTTGTTGACAATGTATTTGAAGGCTGTATATAATTGAGCAGGAAGTTTAAACACAAAACTAAGAAGGGAAGGTTTATGCTATGACATACGAAGAAATTGTTGAGAAGGTTAGAGAGAGATTGAAAGATGTTGATACCAGTAAGGTATCTGATTTTCTGGCAATACAGATTAATATTACCGAAGAGGGTTCGGGTGCTTTCTACGTTGAGGTAAAAAATGGTAAATTATCTGTGGAACCATATGAGTATTATGACAGACAGGCAAAGATAACAATGAAGTCAAAGAATTTTCTGGCGCTTATGGATGGAAAGCTGGATCCTGTAGCGGCATTTACACTTGGGAAACTTAAAATTGATGGCAGTATCGATAAAGTATTGGAGTTTGGAAAACTTTTGTAAGGCGGAATAAGATGGCAAAGCATGCAAATCAAAAAATGAAGCTGTTGTATCTGCGGGATAAGCTCATGAAAGATACGGATGAGAACCATGGAGTTACGGCAAATGAACTGATTGCGTATCTGGAACAGCAGGGAATTAAATCAGAGAGAAAAAGCTTGTATGATGACATTGAGACTTTGTGTACATACGGAATGGATATCGTGAAGGAAAAAACAGGGAAACAGGTGTATTACAAGCTGGTTTCGAGAGATTTTGAAGTTGCGGAATTAAAGCTTCTGGTTGATTCCGTGCAGGCGGCAAAATTTATCACATCCAATAAAACAAATGATTTGATAGGCAAACTGGAGAACCTTGCCAGCAGATATGAAGCGCAGGAGTTGCAACGTCAGGTTTATGTGCTGAACAGAATCAAAAATCCGAATGAAAAAATATATCTTTCGGTGGATGCGTTACATCGTGCGATTCATCAGGACGTGCGGGTGACATTTCAATATAATTCATGGAACCTGAAAAAGGAATTGGAACCAAAGCATGAAGGCAAGCTATATCAGGTCAGTCCGTGGGCACTTACGTGGGATGATGAAAACTATTATTTGATAGGGTATGATGAAGATGCCGATAAAATAAAACATTTTCGTGTAGATAAAATGACGGGTTTTGATCTGACGGAAGAGATCAGACACGGAAAAGAATTATTTGAACAGTTTGACCTCGCCGCCTATTCTAAAAAGACATTTGGCATGTACGGCGGAGAAGAACAGCGTGTAAAACTTCGCATGAAAAATTATCTGGTTGGTGTGATGATAGACCGCTTTGGCAAGGATATTATGATTATACCGGATAAGGATGGGGAGCATTTTACCACGAATGTAGATGTGGCAGTCAGCAATCAATTTCTGGGCTGGATTGCCGGACTTGGTCCCGATGTAGAAATCATCGCACCGGATTCAGTCAGACAGAGCATGCGAAACCTCTTAAAAGAAATAACCTCAAAGTATCAGTAAGAAATTCTGAGAGAATTTCACACAAAAGTATATGGTATGGATATATGTATAATAGAGGAAAACCATTTGTGAACGCCGGTGCTTAGCGAGGCAGGAAAGTCCCCAACTCTGTAATACACAATGTGTAAATTACAGAGTTGGGGACTTTTATGTCGAGTTTAGCACTGCTGTGAAACTCCACTTTTCAGGATGGAAAGTAATTCTTCCGGGGAAAAGGTGTATTTGGTTCTGCAGAAATCACATACAACTTCAATCGGCTGGTTGTCCTCTATCATGGCTGCAATTTCCTTGCGACCAAGGCTTATGACTGCCTGTTCGACGCGTTCCTTACTGCAGTCACACATATAGGCACATGACATAGTGTCAGTAATTTCGGTATCATATCCATCAAATAAAATATTGATGATTTCTTCTACAGATTTTCCCTGCTCCAAGAGTTTTGTAAACGAAAAATCTTTCAGTCTTTTTTCCAGTTCATCAATCAGACCCTCCTCGGCAAACGGCATCAGCTGAATAATGAAACCACCTGCCTTAGAGACGGAAGTATCGTCGTTTTGCAGAACGCCCAGAGCGACAGAGGATGGAACCTGGTCGCTGGTTGCAAAATAGTAAGTCAGATCTTCGGCTATTTCACTGGAAACCAGATGTGTTTCGCCGACATAAGGTTCTTTCAGTCCGATATCTTTTATGACACTCATGACACCCAGATCGATTGCTTTTGCCACGTCTTTTGCCGGCAGCATGACCTCCGGTTCACTGACGTAGCCTTTGACGTTTCCTTTGGAGTCAGCAGTTACCAGCATGCCCTGAATCGGCCCCTGGCACTGGATGCGGATGGTGAGTTTATCTGTGTCATTCTTACACATTGCCCCCATCAGAACGCCGCCTGTGAGCAGACGTCCAAGTGCATTTGTTACGACCGGACTGGTCTTGTGTGTGATACGCGCCTTTTCTACTGTTTCCGTGGAATTACAGGCAAAGAAACGGACTTGTTTGTCTGCTGCCATACCTCTGATAATATAATCGTTCATAATGTCACCAAATTTTCCTTTCGCTTATTCATGCTTAATGTTATGATAAAAATATTTTTGGTAAATGCATGGCTTTATATGCCGTGCTCATAGGAATCTGCAATCTGTTTTTTCAAACCTGAAGCGGTGTGCTCCCGTGCGATAACGTAAATGCGCTCGTTGTCTTCGGTGGCAGGCTGGTGCGTAAATGCATCATATGCGGCAAGAACCTGCAAACCGGACGCTTCTACCAGTGATAGCATTTCTGCCAGTGTGTAGCCCCGCTGGATGTGAAACTCTTCGTATTTGCGAAAGAGATTTCCGTCGGATGCAGTGTTTTTTTCTATGTCATCTGCACGTATAAACAGGCTCAATGCGAGCTCATTGATATTTTCATCTTCATCATAATAGTTATCCCAAATAAAACTGATATCATCCCTGTCTTCGGCGATGGTAGCACCGGCAATGATATCTTTGTAATAATGCTTTGTATGAAAATCAAATATCATAATACCGTTGGTATCAAGATAGTTGTTGGACAGCCTGAATACTGCAAGAAGCTCTTCCGGTTCCGTAATATAATTGATGCTGTC
>CAMAMD010000024.1 GCA_945836785.1 uncultured Clostridium sp. | reverse complement strand
TCGGTCCGTAGATGATCTGAATACCGTTTCCCTTGCATATCACACCTGACGCACCTGTTGATTTCAGCATATTCTGATCTACCTTTGCACCATCCATAACTGTACAGCGAAGTCTGGTGGCACAACAATCAACATCAGATATATTCTTCTTCCCACCAAGACCTGCCGTAATCACTGCCGACAACACATCCTCTTCTACATTATCGTTGCCTGTGTTCTTCTTATTTTTCTTTGCCTCAACATCACTTCTGTGATACAACTTAACTTCTTCAGTGCTGTCACGTCCCGGCGTCTTGAAATCGAATTTTCTGATAAGGAATGCGAACAGGAAATAATATACCAAAAAATATCCAATACCGACTATGACAATCCAAATCCAATTGGTCTTGGCATTCCCCTGCAATATACCAAACAGAAGCATATCAATGATACCACCGGAAAATGTCATTCCGACACCGACACGAAAGATATGCATGAGCATGTATGCCAGTCCGGCAAATATGCAGTGTATTCCGTATAAAACAGGTGCAACAAAAAGGAATGTGAACTCCAGTGGTTCCGTGATACCTGTCAGCATGGAAGTAAGTGCAGCCGACAGCAGAAGGCCCGAGACTTTTTTTCTATTTTCCGGTCTTGCCGTCCTATAAAATGCCAATGCAGCTCCCGGCAGACCAAATATCATGAGCGGGAACTTACCGGACATGAACCTTGTGGCCTCCACAGAGAACTGCGTCACAGCAGGATCTGCTAACTGAGCGAAGAAGATATTCTGCGCTCCCTCAATGAGCTGTCCTCCCACCATCATCGTTCCACCAACCGCAGTCTGCCAGAACGGAAGATAGAATACATGGTGCAATCCGAATGGTATTAACAACCGCTCCATGAAACCATAGATCCAGGTTCCCACATAACCGGAGCGCATTACCAGATCCCCCACAGCATAGATACCCTGCTGAACCAGCGGCCAGACGAAGAACAGCACGATACCGACCACAGTAAATACAAGCGAGCTGATGATCGGCACAAACCTTGTTCCGCCAAAGAACGAAAACACCTGCGGAAACTCTATTTTATAAAATCTGTTGTGTAGCGCCGCCACGCCAAGGCCAACAATGATACCACCAAATACACCCATCTGCAGTGATGTGATACCTAATACATTTGCAGTGGAACCGCTTAACATATTTTCTGCGCCACCATTTATCTCAATCATGGCTGAAATAGATGCGTGCATAATAAAAAACGCAACTACGGCAGACAATGCTGCCACTTCTTTCTCCTGTTTTGCCATACCAATGGCGACTCCCATTGCAAATAAAACCGGCAGATTCGCAAATATGATATTTCCTGCCTCAGACATAACAGTGAGAATGGCATTCAATATGGTTCCGGGACCCAAAATACCTGTCAAATGGTAGGTTTCCAGCATCGTTTGATTGGTAAGCGAGCTTCCCAGTCCAAGCAAAAGCCCTGCCACCGGAAGCAGTGCGATTGGCAGCATAAAGGAACGGCCAACCCGTTGAAGAACTCCAAATATTTTGTCTTTCATAAAAATCTCCTTTCCGAATCATGTAGCTATCTGTTTATTTTGCTTTTTTACACAAGCTCTTATACATATAAAATGAATCAAAAGTGAAAAACGTATCAGTATCTCATTTTTTATACAAAATATCATGCATATTTTACATAAAACAGGAAAAGCTACTAACAGGAACATAAGACAGTGCAGCCTGAAAAGCTGAGAAATGAATTGGAGGAAATGATATGAAATTTTTAAACTGTTTTTGTCTGACACTTGTAATCATCGGTGCCATCAACTGGGGCTTAATCGGCTTCTTTAACTTCAACCTTGTATCTGCAATTCTGGGAGCCGGAAGCGTTTTTTCACGTATTGTATATGCGCTTGTAGGCTTATGTGGCCTGTATCTCATCTCATTTTATGCACTTTTATGCAGAGATGACGCATAGAAAAAGCAAACACCGTTCAGAAAAAAACTGTCGCATTCGGCATGATATAAATACATGCCGATTACGACAGCCTCTTTACATATCATATGAATCCAGGAAATGATGCTTCTCTCCATGTTGCTTGTACGCAATCAACGTATCCAGATTCACATTTTCCACGCTTCGGAAGATATTCTTTTCCACAAACGGATTGGTCTTGCGAAGCTCCCTTATCAAAAGTTTAATTTCCTCTCTCTTGGAGCTTATTTCATTCCACGCTTTTTTCTCCGTCACCTTACATGCACAGTCAATAAACACAAGCTCATTGTAATTCTTCCAGTGAATGATATCTTCCTCCCGTATCAGATACAATGGGCGTATCAGCTCCATGCCCGGAAAGTTTGTGCTGTGCAGCTTTGGCATCATAGTCTGAATCTGCCCTCCACATAACATTCCCATGAGGATGGTCTCTATCACATCATCAAAATGATGGCCAAGTGCTATCTTGTTGCAGCCAAGCTCCTGTGCTTTACTGTAGAGATACCCTCTTCTCATTCTGGCACAGAGATAACACGGCGAACCGCCCACGTCATCCACCACATTAAAGATATCCGACTCGAACACTGTAACCGGAACCTGTAGCAGATTGGCATTATACAGGATATTTTTATAGTTCGCATCATTATATCCGGGATTCATAACCAGATATTCCACCTCAAAGTTTTTCCGTCCATGCCGCTCCAGCTCCTGAAAGAGCTTTGCCATCAGCATGGAGTCCTTGCCACCTGAAATACAGATTGCGATTCTATCGCCATCCTGAATCATATCATATTCATTGATTGCTTTCGTAAATTTACACCAGATTTCCTTGCGATATTTCTTGACGATACTCCGCTCCACATCCCTGCATCTGCTATTCTGTTCATCTAGTTTTTTATTTTGATTCTCATTCTGTTGTTCCACACTATATACTCCTGTCTATTTCTTATTCTCGACATAAATCTCTTTATTCTTTTTGCTATATAATTCTAATTCTTTAACGGCATTTAACAAACGAACCGTCACCTTTTCATCATCTATTTTTACAAAAATCTGCGCATCTCCATCCGACAGCTTAAAATCATCACACATAAGTGAAAAATCCTCTACATACAAGCCTTCAGCGATCTTGACTTGTAACGCATCCTTTGGCTTTCCCCATGTTGTAATGTCAACACCTTCGCAAAGAGCATCATATGTTTCTTTGCATGCCGCAGTCCCATTTTTATCACTGCATTCTGTAATAGCCATAATCGTAGCTCTGCAAACGATATTCGCCTGTTCCATATCGTAATCAATCATTGTATTAAAAATATATCTTGTCACCGAATATGCAGTGGAGTTTGCAAATATACTTAACAGACATAAAATGACCATTGTAAACAATATCTCTTCCAAACTCCAGCGTATTTTTCTTGCAACATCAGGTTCCACATCATCACGATACTTATTTTTATTACTCTGTTTTTTTAACACAAGTGCAAAAAGAACCCAAATTAAATAGAATAAAAAGCATAAGACAAAAAATGATTTACTATTATCTTTCATAAATTTCCACTGTTGGTAATATATCACATCTAATACTACAAAAATAATAAACATCAAAAGACAGGCTCTGGACCCCCATTTACTATGCTTGCTATAGATTGATGTTTCTTCTACATGATCCAACTTTGGTAAATTCTCTACTTTTCCATCATAATCACTTTTCTTTTCCGGAATCTTATATCCATATCCCTTCAAACGCTTTATATATAAACATCCTGCAACAAGAGCTGCATAACATCCAACGGATAATCCGCCTCCGATGTATAAAACAAACAACATAAGAATTTCTGTACCATTTATCTCCATTACCATAAGCGTAATGCCGAGGGCAAATATTATCGTTGCAACAATCGCAATATTTTTTATAATATTCAGCAATTGCTTATCATATTTTATTTGTACTGTATTCCGGACTCTATTACGCACTCGCATACTACCTCCTGATAGCTCCATGTAGTTTCTCGCATGATTCTCCATATTCCGTACGGGTATAATCTGCTTTTTCAATTTTCTACCGTACTACAACCATAAAATGATATTATAATATTATATAATCATCCCCACATAAATCATGAATCACTTCTGATGCAATAATAAGCCCGACAACTGACGGCACAAATGCTGTTGATCCTGGTGTCACACGTTTTTGTGGACTGACTTTCTCCTGTTTTAATATATTACTACAATCAGCAGTCTCATGAGGAGAAGTCTCACAAGCAACAGAATCGCAGCCCTCTGAATCCGCCTTCCTCAGATTGCTTTCCTGCAATGGTTTTCTGGCCTCCTCCTTGGAATAAACGACTTTCAGCCGTTTTACACCACGCTTTTTTAATTCCCTGCGCATAACCTTGGCAAGCGGACATACTGATGTCTCATAGATATCTGCCACACAAAATCCCGCCGGATCCAGTTTATTTCCAGCTCCCATACTGCTTATAATCGGGACATGATGTGCTTCTGCCTCCATGACAAGCGCCAGCTTGGCTGTGACAGTATCCACAGCATCCACAACATAATCATATTGAGAAAAATCAAATGCATCCTTCGTCTCCGGGAGATAAAAGCATCTATGTGCCTCAACTCTGCAGTCGGGATTAATATCCTGTATTCTCTCTGCCATGACATCAACCTTATATCTTCCAACCGTACTGTGCAGTGCAATAATCTGCCTGTTAATATTCGATATACTCACCACATCACTGTCTATGATATCCAGTGCACCGACACCGCTCCTTGCCAAAGCCTCAACCACATAACCACCGACGCCACCGACACCGAAGACGGCGACCCGAGCCCGTGCCAACCGCTCCATAGCTGTCTCTCCCAGCAAAAGTCCTGTTCTGATAAACTCTTCCCGCATATTCTGCTCCTATCCTTCTACTACATATGTTTCATATATTCATATTATATTTATGTTATATTTACACCATATTTATATATATTTCCTATCAATTTATCTATATCTTAAAGCCAAATACCCTGTCCGTCAACCAAAAACAAGGACGGTCAGATATAGATATGTACAGCAGGCATATATGTATAATGTAGGAAAACTTTTTGTGAACGCCGGTACTTAGCGATGTTTTTTAGAGCTTAGTACCGCTGCGTGAGCAATAAGCGAAAGCGCGTTTTCCGAAATTATACGTATATGCCTGCTGTACATATCTATATCTGACCGTCCCTGTTATAGTCTACACGAAACTATTACTGGATAGCTTTAAAAGCCTCATCGAGATCTTCAATAATATCGTCAATATTCTCTGTTCCGATGGACAGACGAATCGTATTCGGCTTGATTCCCTGATCGAGGAGTTCTGCCTCATTTAACTGGGAATGGGTTGTGGATGCCGGATGAATAACCAGCGACTTTACATCTGCTACATTGGCAAGCAGTGAGAACAGCTCCAGATTATCGATGAAATCTCTTGCCTTCTTCGCATCACCCTTGATCTCAAATGTAAAGATGGAACCTCCTCCATTCGGGAAGTACTTTTTGTACAACGCCTGCTGCTCTGGATCCTTTGAGACAGATGGATGATTTACCTTCTCAACCTGCGGATGGTTCTCGAGGTACTGTACAACCTTCAATGCATTTTCCACATGACGTTCCACACGGAGTGACAATGTCTCAAGTCCCTGAAGGAAGAAGAATGCATGGAACGGTGACAGTGTAGCTCCTGTATCACGAAGCAGAATCGCACGGATCTTCGTCACGAACGCGGCAGCACCGACGGCTTTGGTGAAGCTGATACCATGATAACTTGGATTCGGTTCTGTCAATGATGGGAACTTACCACTTGCCTCCCAATCAAACTTACCGCTATCCACGATCACACCACCAATCGTTGTACCATGTCCACCGATAAACTTGGTTGCCGAATGTACAACGATATCAGCACCATACTCGATAGGACGAACCAGATAAGGTGTTGCGAATGTGTTATCAATGACAAGAGGAATCTTGTGTGCATGTGCAATTTCTGCCAGCTTCTCGATATCTACAACATCTGAATTCGGATTTCCCAAGGTCTCAATAAATACTGCTTTTGTATTATCTTTTATCGCATTTTCAACTTCCTCATAATTAAATGGATCAACAAAAGTAGTCGTAACACCATACTCTGGAAGTGTATGTGCCAGCAGATTATATGTACCACCGTAAATATTCTTGGCTGCTACGATGTGGTCTCCGTTTTGTGCGAGATTCTGAATCGTATAGGAGATTGCTGCCGCACCGGATGCAACCGCAAGTGCTGCAACACCACCTTCAAGTGCTGCGATTCTCCTCTCAAATACATCCTCTGTCGGATTGGTAAGTCTTCCATAAATGTTTCCTGCATCTGACAGACCAAATCTTGCCTCCGCATGATCGCAGTTTCTAAATACATAGGAAGATGTCTGATAGATTGGTACTGCTCTCGCATCCGTTACCGGATCCGGTTGTTCCTGTCCTACATGTAACTGTAATGTTTCAAACTTAAGATTTCTTTCTGAATATGCTTTTTTACTCATAATATACCTCTTTCCGTGAGTGTCCCACTCTATTATTTTTCTTTGTATTCCTACCTGATTACAAGGATATAATAGCATGTGGTTTGATAAATGTCCAATACGCAAAAAATGTAGCTGGTTATAGTTCTATCCTATATCCAACTACATTTTTATATTTCCTCATAATCAAAAGAGAAAAGATGTTTTCTCCGAGCTATGTAATAAATAATACCGGTTGCATCAGCCAAAAACCATCCTATAGGCACAGACCACCAGATTCCTGTCACGCCGAAAATCGGTATCGCAGACAAAAGATAGGCAAGTACAACACGGCTTCCAAGCGAAATAACCGTAAGCACTACCGACATTCCCGGTTTTCCCAATGCCCGATACAGACCATACAGCAAAAACAGGCAGCCAATTCCGCAATAAAACGCTCCCTCTATACGCAGATACCTGACTCCCTCTGCAATAATCTCAATTTCTCCAGCTTCTACAAATAATCCCATGAGCGGTCGTGCAAAAGCACAGACAACCAGCGACACCAGCACACAGAAACAAACAGATACCATGCTCGCATCCCGCAATCCTTCCCGAATTCTTTTCTCGTTCTTTGCTCCGTAATTCTGTGCAATAAAAGTAGAAAATGCATTACCGAAATCCTGTACAGGCATATAAGCAAAAGCATCTATCTTGACTGCAGCCGCAAATGCTGCCATAATGGTCGGTCCAAAGCTGTTGACCAACCCCTGAACCATAAGAATTCCAAAATTCATCACCGATTGCTGAATACATGTCAAAACTGAAAAACCGGCAATTTCCTTTACGCAGGACATACGCATACGAAATCGGTGTTTTATGCCCCGAAATTGCGGATACCGCAACATTGTATAGCATGCAATTCCTATTCCCGCCATGTATTGTGCAAGCACCGTCGCTTCGGCCGCACCTGCGACGCCTCGTTTCAATACCAAAATAAACAACAAATCCATTGCGATATTTAGAACAGAAGATACAGCAAGAAAAATCAAAGGTATCACAGAGTTTCCCACTGCACGTAAAAAGGAAGCAAAAAAATTATACAGGAATGTTGCGAAAATCCCCCAGAAAATAACAGCGAGATACTCTCTCATAGATTCCCATACAGACTCCGGAACCTGAAGTAAAATGCGTATCTGATTCAGGCACCCAAAAGCAAGTACATTCAACAGAATTGTTATCCCTGCAATCAACACAAATGACGTCCATACGCCCTCCTGCAATCCTTTCTCATCACGTCTTCCAAAGCGTATGGAAAAGAAGGTACCACTTCCCATGCACATTCCCAGAATTATCGATGTCAGAAATGTCATCAGGGTAAATGCCGAACCGACCGCTGCCAGTGCATTACCTCCCAAATACTTTCCGACAATCAACGTATCTGCAATATTATAACATTGTTGTAATAAATTTCCTAAAATCATGGGACCGGCAAAGCGCAACATAGAACGCATAACCGGTCCTTTTGTTAAATTCTCACTCATTATATCACATACTGGTCGGCTTTTTCATTCTGCCATTCTACCAGATCTGCCAGTGTTATTCCATCCACTACACCATTAATCGCATCATACAACCGCTGCCATATTTTTACCGTCACACATGCATCCATCCGGTCGCACGAAGCAGCATCTGCCCCCACACAATTTACAGGCGTCAGCTCTCCCTCTGTCAGTCGAAGTATCATACCAACCGTATAATCCTTGGCATCACGTGCTAGAATATACCCACCCTGTGCACCACGTACACTTCTTACAAATCCCGCCTTATTTAAAATCGAGATAATCTGCTCAAGATATTTCTCCGATATATTCTGTCTTTTTGCAATATCTTTCAGGGCAATAGGTTCTCCCGTATTATAAATAGCCAAATCCAACATCATCCTTAATGCATATCTTCCTTTTGTTGATATTTTCATTTTAATTCCTCCAATTCTAGTACACCCCTGTATTCTCATTTTTTTCTGACAAACTAAAATGCTCGAACTATATAATCCCCTACAATCCGAGTTGTATTATATGAATTATATAATCCGAGCATATAAAAGTCAAGATTACTAGTTTCTGCTAAACAGCGGAGTTGAGAGATATCTGTCACCTGAATCCGGCAAAAGTGCCACAATCGTCTTTCCCTTGTTCTCCGGTCTTGCAGCCAAAATGGTAGCTGCTTTCAGAGCTGCACCTGAAGATATACCTACCAGAATTCCTTCGCTAAGTGCAAATGCTCTTCCTTCCTCAAATGCATCTTCATTTTCAATTGTAATAACTTCATCATATACCTTTGTATTCAGAACATCCGGTACAAAACCTGCACCGATACCCTGAATCTTATGTGCACCCGGTGTTCCTTTTGATAATACCGGGCTGGTTGCCGGTTCAACCGCAACAACCTTTACATTTGGATTCTGTGACTTCAGATATTCACCAACACCGGTTACTGTTCCGCCTGTTCCCACACCAGCTACAAATATATCAACCTTGCCCTCTGTCTGATCCCAGATTTCAGGACCTGTAGTTGCCCTATGTACCGCTGGATTAGCCGGATTTACAAACTGTCCAAGAATAACCGCCCCCGGTATGCTTTCTTTCAGCTCCTCTGCTTTGGCGATAGCACCTTTCATACCCTTTGCCCCCTCAGTCAGAACCAGCTCCGCTCCATATGCCTGTAAAAGATTTCTTCTCTCTACACTCATGGTATCCGGCAGTGTAAGGATTGCCCTATATCCTTTTGCTGTGGCAACAGCCGCAAGACCGATACCTGTATTTCCCGAAGTCGGCTCTATAATCGTTGCTCCTGGTTTTAAAGTGCCGTTCTTCTCGGCATCCTCAATCATCGCAAGTGCGATACGATCTTTCACAGATCCTGCCGGGTTCAAATACTCAAGTTTCGTCAAAATAGTTGCCTCTGTCGCTCCTGCCTTCGCAGCATAACGGTCCGCCTTAAGCAATGGTGTATTTCCTATCAATTCTAATGCACTTTCTACTATTTTACTCATATCTCATTCCTCCTGTTTTTTCTTCTTATTATTTCCTAGAATTATACTAGGTTTTCTATGTTTTGAATTATATAACCATATAATACCATTGTCAATAGTTTTTTTATTTTTGTATCTTTTAGACAAAACGATATCTTTGGTTAGCGCAAAAACAACACACAATCCACAAATTTAAAGCCATAATTATAACAAAAAGAAATAGTGCACCAACCCTGATATGTTGAAGCACTATTCCTATTAACACATTATAGATAGCAAATCGATGCTATATCCTATTTCCTCTATGATGAGTGGGTATTTTTATACCTGCTCATACAGTCTCTGATATATCTCAGCTGAATTCTTCCAGCTATAATTCTGCTGCATTGCACGCTCCTGCATATTCTGCCATGCATCCTTATAGTCGAAGAAAATTCTCTTTGAATAATTAATGGTATTCAACAGCTCAAATGCATTGTAATTTGCAAATGAGAATCCTGTACCCTCTCCTGCGAACTCATTATAAGGCTGTACCGTATCTTTCAATCCGCCAGTCTCTCTGACGATAGGAAGCGTACCATATCGAAGTGCCATAAGCTGTGTCAGACCGCAAGGCTCAAATCTTGACGGAACAAGCATCGCATCACAGGCAGCATACATCTCATGGGACAAATCACCCGAGAAATAAATATTCGCAGATACTTTTGCAGGATGAATTCCCTGATAATATTTAAACATATCCTCATATCTTCTGTCACCGGTTCCAAGTACGACGAACTGTGTACCATCCGTACATATATCATTCATGACACGGTCCACCAAATCCAGACCTTTCTGATCTGTCAATCTTGAAATAATACCAATCATGTATGCATTCGGATCCACAGGAAGTCCCAGCTTTTTCTGTAACTCCGTCTTATTCTGCACCTTATTTTTGCGGAAATTCTTAATGGTATAATTTTTATAAATCTTCTTATCTGTAGCAGGATCATATTCATTATAATCAATACCGTTTACAATACCCCACAGAGACTCATGCCTTGCACTGAGCAAACCCTCCAGTCCTTCTCCGTACTGTGGTGTCTGAATCTCCTGTGCATATGTGTTTGATACCGTCGTAATCTTGTCAGCATAGACAAGTCCGCCTTTCAGCATACTGGCATCTTTCTTTATCTCCAGCTTATCCGGTGTAAACAGATAACTCGGAAGTCCTGAGTATTCCTGTATGGTCTTGATATCCCACTTACCCTGGAACTGAAGATTATGAATCGTCATAATAGACTTTATTCCCTGATAAAATGGGTTATTTGCAAATAATGTCTTAAGATAAACAGGTACAAGTCCCGCCTGCCAGTCATGACAGTGTACAATATCAGGTCTGAAACCGACACTCGGAAGAATGGACAATGCAGCCTTACAAAAATAGCAGAACTTCTCAATATCCCATTTGATATCCCCATAGATATTGAAACCATTGAAATAGTACTCATTGTCTATAAAATAAACAGGTACACCCTCATACTCCAGATACATAACACCTACGTACTGCTGTTTCCAGCCGATATCCATATGAAAATGCGTAAGGTAACGCATCTTCTCCTTATATTTTGCCGGAAGGCACATATAATTCGGAATAATAACCCTTACATCGTATTCTTTCTTATCAAAAATCTTCGGCAATGTCCCCACAACATCCGCAAGTCCACCTGTCTTAATAAAAGGTACACATTCGGATGCTATATAAGCAACTTTCTTCATATCCTTTATCCTCCTGGTCAGCTATAAAAAACTATTTTTATTCTATCACATGACTTTCAATTATTCAATCGTTTTTACCTGCGGCTAAGTGCTTTCATTTGTTTCAACAATTGTTTATCCGGTTTCTTTCCTCCATACCTGACATCCGAATAAATGTCTGTCAGACTATGCACATCATCTATATTCCCTTCGCATATCTCCCGTTCCAATTCCCTGCCGGTCTTGTACTCGTTCAGCGTAATGTCATAACGATACTTTAGTATTCTGTTGCGATACATACGTCTGATTTTTTCCTCACCTGTCAATGGATGAAAATGTCCGCGTTCAATCGTTTCATACAACACCTTTTTACGAACAGAGGGATGAACCGTCTCCACAACATCATTTGTCTGCCGTATCTTTGAAAGGATAAAACGCAACAATCGTTTTCCCAGCCTGTACATGAGATAACATGCCAATGCAAGCAAAACCGTTTTCAATGCAATCTCCATTACACTGCCGATTTTTCCCGCTTCTGCTCCAATCTGCTGTCCATAGGAATTACTGTATGCACGCAGATTACTTTTTCCCGTTGTAATCATGCTGCTCACAATAGCCCCAAAGAAAGACAACACAAGCCATATCATACGCAGTATTGCCACCATTCCCTGCCCTAATTTTAAAAGCACTGCACCAAAGTCAATTGTCCTGCACAACACCATCAGTACAAGCAAAAGAAACATGATAACTGCCACGATAACTGTATTGGTTAAAATGATTTTCCTGACAGGAATACCGGATACATCTTTCGTCGCTTCCAGATATCCTCTCAGCCCATCCAGATAAATGCTAATCAAATATAGAAATATCAAAATGACAGGTATAATATATGCACTGAGCACCATACTGTGATTTTTTATAAAATAGCCGTATAGGTAAATGATAAAGCTGAGCAAAAATGTAGCCCAAGGAAAATCCGTCACCGGATTTAATACGCCGTTTCTGTGCACATACACACAGGCTGCATAAAAAAGATAAACCATAAGCAGAATACATACGAATAAAAATCCCCTGCTCACGGGCAACAATCCCACAATGACAACAGAGAAAATGTGGCAGAGCAACATAACCAATATGTTTGTACTCCATTCCCGTGCCAGATATGATACAAGATACAATCCCAGAATAACAAACCCTGCATAAACGGCTGGTTTTTCCCGAACAAATATAATCATAAAAAAATCCATAAGCAGTACAGAGAAAAGTGCTTC
>CAMAMD010000023.1 GCA_945836785.1 uncultured Clostridium sp. | reverse complement strand
TATTTTAATATGGATTATTTGAAGGAGGCACTGATTGCTTGTGAGCATGCAATTGGCTTATATCCGTATGTTTCTGATCCGTATGAACTGGAGGTACAGATATATTTAAAGGTAAACCAGCCGGAATCGGCGAGGGGAGTTGTGCAACGCTATCGGGCATTCGGAATCGAGAGTGACAAAATAGATTTCAGTGAGGCATGCATCCTGGAACATGAAGAGAAGCATCAGGAGGTTGTTACACTTCTGGAAAAAACCATTATACATTCCAATCCTGAAGATACGGATATGGATGATTATTATGAGCTGTATATGATGCAGGGCTTTCATCTGGAAAAGCTTGAAAAAAAGGAAAAGGCAAAGAAAAATTATGAGTTTGTCATTTCAAAGTGCCCGGAGCATCCTTCGGCATACGGGCGACTGGGTCTTATTTTGCGGGATGAAGGCAAATATGACCTGGCACTGAAAATGTATACAAAACAGTTGGAAATAAGGCCGCATGCTTTTTATTACATTCATCGTGGAATATTGAATCGTTTTCTTCAGAATTACAGGAGTGCACTGGCTGACTTTGAGGATGCATTAAAGCTTGAACCGAATAATGCATTTTGTTATGGCCGTATCGGGCAGATTTATGAGCTGCACAGAGAGTTTGAACGTGCACTGGAATACTACGATAAGGCAATTGCATACAGTGAAGGAGACGATGAGGATCGTCAGGCATATTTGCCTTTGAAAGCAAGAACCCTGCAATGTTTAAACAGGTTTAAAGAGAGTAGGGAAATTTACGAGGCATATATAGAACAGTATGGTTTGAATCCGGATGTGGTATACGATTATTCCGAGCTGTTACAGAGAATGAATCTCATTGATGATGCGGTTTCTGTTTTGCGCAGATGCATTGACGAGGTGGATTATGACAGTGATGTGCAGATGTGTATCCGGCAGCTTTGTTCCATATATGGTTCGGAGGGGTATATAGATCGTGCACATGAGACGATGATGCTTGCTGTCAGCCATGATAAGAAGGACGCCAGAGCCTATGCGACAATGGGAGAGGTCTTTTTTGATCACGGACTATTGGAAGAGGCAAGGAAGATGTATGAAGAGGCTGTTGTGCTTGACATTGGGAATAAACAAAATTATTATAGTAACTTGGTAGAAGTAATTTTAAAAAAGCGTACTCTGTTTAAACCGGATGTAAGTGAGCTTGTAAAACGGGCGCTGATTCGCCCTGAAAATATGAATACGCCGATTGATTATATCAAGATGGCGAGATTAAACCGTGTTGAAAAGAAACCGAAGGAAGCAATAAAAATTATAGATAGAGGGTTGAAAATCAAACGGTGTACCGGATGCTTTTATCGCACCTGCCATGAAGCACTTTATGAAAAAGGACTCATTTATGAGAGCATGAAACAGTATGAAATGGCCAGAATGTGCTACAGGGAGGCACTGAAAGTCTGTGGGCACAACACACTCTATGAGGAAAGTTTGAAAAGGATTGAAGGTAAATGATAGTTGGTATTGATTTAGGTACGACAAATAGTTTAATTGCATATATGACTGAAGATGGAGCGAAGGTGATTCCGAACAGGCTGGGTGACAATCTTACGCCGTCTGTGGTAAGCGTGGATGATGCAGGTACAGTTTATGTCGGAAAAACTGCAAAGGAGCGCAAGCTTCTCTATCCCAATCAGACAGCGGAAGTATTTAAGAGAAGTATGGGAACGGAAAAGCTATTTGATTTGGGAGACCGATCGTTTACTGCCGAAGAATTATCCAGTATGGTACTTAAGTCATTGAAAGAGGATGCGGAAGCATATCTGGGTGAGACGATCACTGAGGCGGTTATCAGTGTGCCGGCATATTTTAATGATGCACAGCGAAAGGCAACCAAACGGGCGGGAGAGTTGGCAGGATTTGTTGTTGAGCGTATTGTCAGCGAACCGACAGCTGCTGCAATCGCATATGGCTTGAATCAGAAAGATGCCGATACAAAATTTCTTGTATTTGATTTGGGTGGCGGTACTTTTGATGTATCAATACTGGAACTGTATCAAAATATCATGGAGGTGCGTGCTGTAGCCGGTGATAATTTCCTGGGTGGCGAGGATTTTACAGAGGTTATCGAGCAGATGTTTTTCAGGGAGAAAGATATCGACCAGGATGCACTGGATTTGAAGACCAGAACGCATATCAGAAAACAGGCGGAATTATGCAAGCTTGGTTTCACAGATAACAAAATGTCAAAGATGAAGTGCCGGATAGATGATACAGTGTATGAATATGACATCAATATTGACGATTATGAAAAATCCTGTCAGTTGCTTCTGAATAAGATTAAAAAGCCGATTGAAAGAAGTCTGAAGGATGCAAATATCAAGCTGGATGACATAGAGGAGGTCATTCTGGTAGGTGGAGCGACAAAACTGCCAATTGTACGGCGCTTTGTCAGCCGTCTGTTTGGTCGTTTGCCGAATACGGGCATTAATCCGGATGAGGTGGTGGCTGTCGGAGCAGCAACGCAGGCTGCCATGAAAGAGCGTAATGAGGCTGTCAGGGAAATGATTTTGACGGATGTCTGTCCGTTTACACTTGGAACAGAGATTGTTGTGAGCCGTGCAGGCGGTTATAAGGAAAATGGACATTATCTTCCGATTATTGAACGAAATTCCGTGATCCCTGTCAGCAAGACAGAACGGCTTTATACAGCGGGAGACAACCAGAGTGTAATCAGGGTACAGATTTTACAGGGAGAGAGCCGTTATGCCAGAAATAATGTGTATCTGGGTGATATAGAGGTTCCTGTGCCGTTAGGACCGGCAGGGCAGGAGGCTGTCGATGTTACATATACCTATGACGTCAATTCGATTCTTGAAGTTATGGTTAAGGTTGTATCGACGAAAGTGCAAAAGCGCCTTGTAATTAAGAACGAAAAAACAGATATGACGGATGAGGAGATTGAAATAAGACTTGCATCACTTGCCAGTTTAAAAATACATCCGCGTGAGCAGGAGGAAAACAAATTGTTGCTTCTCCGTGGTGACAGAATGTATGAGGAAGCAACCGGTGATATCAGAACGCT
Organism: uncultured Clostridium sp.; assembly: GCA_945836785.1. The sequence continues at coordinate 9,613 of CAMAMD010000023.1, read as the reverse complement.
GATTGAACATAACATGACAGTTTTTGAAGGTGTGCTTGATAAACAGGATAGGCATGAGATTGAGAACGCGCGGAAAGAATTAAAAGATTTTCTCGACAGTATTGAGGAAGATATATTGTAATAACAGATTAAAAAGTTGTATGAGACGGGTAAGATTTCTTATCCGTCTTTTGCTACCATACAGATCAGTGATGTTATGTTAAAAATATCTTGTGATATGGGTGGTATTGAGTTAAACTTATATTAGTGTCATGGAGGCAGCAGACAGTAGATAAGGAAAAGGAGGAATTAATATGCTGTTTGAGGATCAGACAATCAATATATATGATGATACGCTGGTTGGGATACCACAGATTATGCGTACCGATATACAGGAAAAAGATGGAAATTATCTTCTCGAAATTGAACTGCCGGGGTTCTCTCGTGAGGATGTACAGGCTGAGCTTGTAGACGGAAAACTCACCATTATTGCTAACAAGCCGGAATCCATTGAAACAGAGGTTACTAAAACACATTTTATCAGGCGCGAGCGTTTGATTGGCGGATGTAAGAGAAGCTTTTATGTGGGCAACTATGTGAAGCAGGAAGATATTACGGCGGCGTTTAAGGACGGAATACTCAGTATTATTATCGCTAACCCGGAGAAAGCGGTGGAGCGAGAGGAACGCAAATTGATACCAATTAAGTAGCAACTGGAGGAACATATGGCATTAGATGGGATAGCTATTTCAGGTATCGTCAGTGAGTTACGGACGAAACTGATAGGTGGCAGAATATATAAAATATACCAACCGGAACCGGATGAAATATGCCTTGTGATAAAAAATCGTACGGCAGAGGGTGGAAACACGGAGAGACTCGTTATATCCGCGGATGCGAGCCTCCCGCTGCTGTATGTGACGGAGCGGATGAAAGAAAACCCGGCTATTGCTCCGGGTTTTTCTATGCTTTTGAGAAAACATATCGGAAATGGCAGAATAACCGGAATTGGACAGCCGGGTTTTGAACGAATTGTCGAGTTTACAATTGAACATTTGGACGAAATGGGAGATTTGTGCTCCAAGAGACTGATTGTGGAGCTGATGGGCAAGCACAGCAATATTATTTTTATGGATGCGGATGGTATTATTATAGATAGCATCAAACATATATCTCATCAGATAAGTTCGGTCAGAGAAGTACTTCCAGGCAGACAATATATGTTTCCACCATCGCAGGATAAAAAAAATCCTCTGGAGACAGATGTAAATTATTTTATGAATCATGTGCTGATGCGTCCGGTTTCGGTATCAAAAGCAATTTATACGTCGCTTACGGGAATATCTCCGGTTATGGCAAATGAAATTGCATATCGCGCAGGTGTTGATGCAGGGATGAGTACCGCAGCTTTGTCTATGACGGACAGGGAAAACCTGTACAGTGTGTTTGACAAAATGAGACGGGATATACTGGATGAAAATTATGCACCATGTATCGCATATGAGGGCTTTCAGCCGAAAGAATTTGGTGCGTTGCAGTTGTCTTTATATGGTGAGCCGGGGGATAGTGAGCATATGCCGGATGGCAATGTGAACGGACTGAAATTATTTTCGTCCATGTCCGCTGTGATAGAAGAATATTATAGCGGAAAAAGTGTTGCGACGAGAATGAAACAGCGTTCTGTGGATTTGAGAAAAATTGTCGCCAATGCAATTGAGCGGACGGCAAAAAAATATGATTTGCAGCTGGCACAGCTTAAAGATACGGAGAAACGGGACAAGTACAGGATCTATGGAGAGTTGATTACCGCTTACGGATATACGGTACAGCCGGGAGCAAAATCGTTTACATGTGAGAATTATTATGACGGACAGAAAATTACAATTCCACTGGATCCGGAATTGTCGGCAATGGAAAACGGAAAGCGCTATTTTGCAAAATATAATAAGCTGAAACGGACGTATGAGGCACTCTCGACACTTGCGGTGAGTTCGAAGGAAGAACTTGATTATTTGTTATCTGTACAGACATCATTGGAATTTGCCAAAACAGAAAATGACTTGACGCAAATTAAGTCAGAGCTGATTCAAAGTGGATATATCAGAAGAAAACCGGAAAAAGATAAGAACAAAAAACAGGAAAAAGGAAAACCTTTGCATTATATTTCATCGGACGGATATCACATTTATGTGGGCAAAAATAATTATCAGAATGATGAGCTCACGTTTAAGGTGGCGGGAGGTTCGGATATGTGGTTTCATGCAAAACAGATGCCGGGGTCACATGTGATTGTCAAAACCGAGGGTGCGGAGGAGCTTCCGGACAGAACCTATGAGGAGGCAGCAAGGCTTGCAGCATTTTATTCGTCGGGAAAGGATGCACCGAAGGTGGATGTGGATTACACATTAAGAAAAAACTTAAAAAAGCCACCGAAAGCAAAACCGGGTTTCGTGATTTATCACACGAACTATTCCATGGCGATTGAACCGAATATCCACGGAATCCGGGAAATCTCCTAAAAATAATTGAAATGATTGCAGATTATACCGATAATTTTTGCAATTGATTTTTGACAGGGCATATACTATAATGAACGATAAGCGACGAACGCAGAATCTGTAAGAAACAGCTTTTGCATGCTCGCATGCGAAAAGCATTTTCTGAGAAATATAATAAAGATACGGGTGGAAGATTTGATAAAGAGTATGACCGGCTTCGGCAGAAGCGAGATTGTGAATGAAGATAGAAAAGTTGTAGTAGAGATTAAGGCAGTGAATCACAGGTATTGTGATATGAATATCAAGCTGCCGAAAAAGCTTAATTATTTTGAAACCGCAATCAGAACATTTCTAAAAGATTATATACAGCGCGGTAAGGTTGATGTGTATATTACCTACGAGGATTATACAAAGTCAAATGTTTGTGTGAAATATAACAGAGAAGTGGCCGCTGAATATGTTGCATATTTGAACAGTATGGCAGAGGAATTCAATCTGACATCAGATTTAAGTGCATCTGTTATAGGGCGTTTCCCAGAGGTCTTTTCACTGGAGGAGCAGAATGCGGATGAAGAAACTCTTTGGGAGTATTTGAAAGATGCTCTAAGCGAGGCGGCGGAACGGTTTGTTCAGTCGAGAATTGTGGAAGGCGAGAATCTGAAAAAAGATCTTCTGCTTAAACTGGATGAGATGAATGAGCTGGTTTCTGAAATTGAGAAGAAATCACCGGAGATTATAGCTGATTATAAGGCTCGCCTGATAGATAAGGTTCAGGAATTGGCAGCGAATACGCAGATAGATGAACAGAGAATTGCGACGGAAGTAACACTTTTTGCAGATAAGGTATGCGTGGATGAGGAAATTGTCCGATTAAAGAGTCATATAGCAGGAACAAAAAGTATATTGCTTGAGGGAGATGCTGTGGGACGTAAACTGGATTTTATTGCACAGGAAATGAACCGTGAGGCAAATACAATTTTAAGCAAATCTAATTCGCTGGATATATCGGATATCGGTATTAATCTGAAGACGGAGATAGAAAAGGTCAGAGAACAGATACAGAACATCGAGTAGAAATGGAGGGTGATGCAGTATGAAAAAGGGCTTATTGATTGTGATTTCCGGTTTTTCGGGAGTAGGCAAGGGTACTGTAGTAAAAGGCCTTGTAGAAAAGTACGGTTACAGTTTATCCATTTCTGCAACAACCCGGGCACCGAGAGAGGGCGAAGTGGACGGAAGAGAGTACTATTTTAAGTCGGTCGCCGATTTTCGGAATCTGATTGATTATAACGGATTTATTGAGTGGGCACAGTATGTGGAGAATTACTATGGAACACCGAGAAAATTCGTTGAGGATGAGATGGCGCAGGGACATGATGTTATCTTGGAGATAGAGGTACAGGGGGCAATGAATGTGAAAGAGCAGTACCCTGATGCAATCCTTATCTTTGTAACTGCACCGAGTGCGGAAAGTTTGAGGGCAAGACTTACGGGACGTGGAACCGAGAGCAGCGATGTTATAGAAAAAAGAATGAAACGTGCTGCAGAGGAGGCAGAGGATATCAAGGAATATGATTATATTGTTGTAAACGATAATCTGGAAGAGTGCATACATCAGGTACATTCCATCATTGTGGGAAAGAAATGCCTGCGGGAGAATAACCTGAGTTTTATAGAAGAAATTAAGAAAGAGCTGCAGCAGCAGTAGAAGGGAGATAAAGTATGTTACATCCATCATACACAGATTTAATGGCAGTCGTAAACAGTGAGGTTGAGCCGGGCGAACAGCCGGTGGTACAGAGCAGATACTCGATTGTTATGGCAACATCAAAAAGGGCAAGGCAGATTATAGCAGGTGCTGAGCCGCTTGTACATGGAAAGGGGAATAAGCCTTTATCCATCGCAGTCGAAGAACTATATAGCGGCGTGGTCAAGATTGTCGGAGACGACGAATAAGGAGTGAGGGGTTGCCACAGCAGTTATGTTTATCCTACACAGGCTGAATCATAATAACTGTGACGGCCCCCTTTATTTATTTTATGTCATTTGCGGGGTGATGTGACATGCGATTAGGAGATTTGCTGGAAGGTCTTTCCTATGAGGTCATACAAGGCAAAATAGACATAGAGATAATGGGCATAAAAAACAATTCCAGAGATGTGGAGGCGGGCGATCTTTTTTTCTGTGTCAGAGGGACTGCTACAGATGGACACTCGTATGCAGCGAGTGTGGCATGTAAAGGAGCGGTTGCTCTTTTGGTGGAACGATATGTGAAAGTTCCACGGGGAATTACGGTTGTACGTTTCCCCAATATCAGATATGCCATGGGGATAATCAGCGCCAGGTATTATGGTAATCCGTCTGGGAGAATGACAGTTATTGGTATAACGGGGACAAAAGGGAAAACAACAACCGCATATATGGTTCATAATATGCTTATGGCTGCGGGATATAAAACAGGGTTGATTGGAACAGTAGAAATTTATGACGGGGAACAGCATATCTGTGCAGATCACACAACACCTGAATCTATCGTAATACATCGGTATTTGCGGGATATGGTCAATCATGGAGTAGATGTGGTTGTCATGGAGGTTTCCTCTCAGGGGCTGATGCTTGACAGGGTCGCCGGCGTAGAATTTGATTACGGCATTTTCACGAATTTATCAAACGACCATGTCGGACCGGGAGAACATGTGAATTTTGAACATTATAAGAAATGTAAGAAAAAACTGTTTTCCATGTGCAAGACCGGAATATTCAATCTGGACAGTAGCTATGCGGAGGAAATGATGCATGATGCGACCTGTGATAAAATAACATATGGGATGCAGTCATTTGCAGATTACAGAACGGATACGTTTCGGTTGTATTCCGAGGATGGAGTGCTGGGAATCGGATATTATTTAACCGGGAAAATATCCGGGGATATAATGATAGATATGCCGGGAGAATTTACGGTGTACAATTCATTGGCCGCGATTGCAGTGGCAGATCAGATGGGAGTACCGTTTTCGGATATGCAGATGATTTTAAAAAAAATACAAGTGAGAGGGCGGACGGAGATGATTCCTATTTCTGACGCTTTTACTGTTATGATAGATTATGCACATAATGCCATGGCACTGGAAAACCTGATTATGGCTTTGCGGTCATATATGCCGAAACGGCTTGTCACATTGTTTGGGTGTGGAGGAAACCGCTCCAGGGACAGGAGATATGAAATGGGTGAGGTGTCAGGCAGATTATCTGATTTGACAATTATTACAAGTGACAATCCGCGCTATGAGGCACCGGAGGAAATTATGAAGGATATAAAGACCGGTTTAAATAGAACAGACGGAGCTTATGTGGAAATCATGGACAGAAAAGAAGCAATGCGTTATGCGATTATGAATGCCGAGATGGGGGATGTAATCGTTTTTGCGGGGAAGGGACATGAGAATTATCAGGAAATATATGGTGTAAAATACCATATGGATGAAAGAGATTTAATCAGAGAGATTTTGGAGGAAGAAGATGTCACAAAAATATGCGGATATAATAATCGATATTTCGCATGAGGCAATCGATAGAACTTTTCAATACAGGATTCCTTCTGCGTTGGAGGAATGCGTGGAGGTCGGAATGCGGGTGCTGGTTCCTTTTGGGAAAGGTGACAGGCTGCGTAAGGGATATGTGATTGGTATTACCGAGACACCGACATTTGATGTGGAGAAAATAAAGGATATTGACGGGATTTCAGATAAGGGGCTGCAGATTGAGGGAAAGCTGATACGTCTGGCTGCCTGGATACGCGATACCTATGGCTCCACTATGATTGATGCACTGAAAACTGTTATGCCCGTGAAAGAGCGAATCAGGAAAACGGCGCAGAAAGTTGAGGAGCCGGTATATACTTTAGAAAAGCCACCGGTATTTTCTTTAAATGATGAACAGAAAAAGCTGGTGGATGATTTCACAGTAGATTATCATGCCGGCAGAAGGGAAACTTACCTTCTGCATGGCGTGACAGGAAGCGGAAAGACGGAGGTATATATCGCATGTATCAAGGAAGTTATCAAACATGGTTGTCAGGCAATTGTTCTGATACCGGAGATAGGACTTACTTATCAGAATATAGCACGTTTTAAACAGCATTTCGGTGAGAGAGTTGCTCTGATACATTCCAGACAGAGCAAGGGCGAGAAATACCGCGAGTTTATGCGGGCACAGAACCATGAGGTGGATGTCATAATCGGTCCCAGATCGGCGTTGTTTACACCATGTTCAAATCTGGCGTTAATTGTGTTGGATGAAGAACACGATATGGCATATAAAAGCGACCAGACACCGAAATATCATGCACGTGAGACTGCGATTGAGCGTGCAAGGCTGGAGGGGGCATCTGTGATTCTCGGTTCAGCAACACCGACAATCGAGAGCTATGCTCTGGCAAAGTTGGGAAAATATAAATTATGGGAGCTTACGGAGCGTCCTGCCGGCATGGAACTGCCGGATGTTTCGGTGGTAGATTTGCGGGAGGAGCTTCATCTTGGAAATCGCAGTATCGTGAGTAAGGAACTGCATGATCTGATAGAGGACAGGCTGCAGCGAAATGAGCAGATTATGCTTTTTATAAACAGGAGGGGATATAACAGTTTTGTATCGTGCAGGGAATGTGGAGAGGTTATCAAATGTCCGAGATGTGATGTGGCATTGTCTTTGCATAATAACGGATTTATGATGTGCCACTATTGTGGGCATATAGAGCGGGAGCCAAAGCAATGTCCGAAATGCAAATCAAAAATGATAGGCGGTTTCGGAACCGGAACCGAGAAAGTTGAAGCAGAGATAAAGCGTCTCTTCCCTGCTGCGAGAACGCTTCGTATGGACAAGGATACAACACTTCGCAAGGGCGCACATGGGAATATTTTAAATCAGTTTCTTCAGCATAAGGCTGATATTTTAATCGGAACCCAAATGATTGTAAAAGGACATGATTTTGAGAATGTTACACTGGTCGGAATTATGCTGGCTGATATGTCTTTGTTTGCAAATGATTTCCGGGCTGGGGAGCGTACTTTTGATTTGCTTACGCAGGCTGCGGGAAGGGCAGGCAGAGGCAGCAGGAACGGACATGTTCTGATACAGACATATCAGCCGGAACACTATGCGATAGCTACGGCTGCAAAACAGGATTATGAGGAATTTTTTGAATTGGAGATGTCTTATCGCAGACTGTTGAAATATCCGCCGGTATATAATATGATGGTGGTGCTTGTTATGTCAGAAAATCAGGATAATGCGAAGCAGGCATCCGAAAATCTGGCAGCGGCGATGAAACAGTGTGGGAAGTCATTGGAGCATGTGAGGATAATCGGACCAAGTGATGCGTCCATAAGTAAGATGAATGATGTATACAGACGTGTTATTTATGTTAAGGCACTCGGGCTGGATACACTCACAAAATTGAGAGAAGTTGTAGATGATTATGATGAGGATAATGTCAGTGTTACAGTTGACGTGAATCCGATGGCAACATATTAAGATATTTAGGAGGATATTAAAATGGCAATCAGGAAGATCAGGGTAGATGGTGATGAGGTACTTAGAAAGACATGCAAACCGATAGAAAAAATGACACCGAGGATACAGACTTTAATTGATGATATGTTTGATACAATGTATGAGGCAAACGGAGTCGGACTGGCAGCACCGCAGGTGGGAATTTTGAAACGTATTGTGGTTATCGATATCTGTGATGGTGAAGCTTATGCACTGATTAATCCGCAGATTGTGGAAGCCGACGGAGAGCAGGAGGGTGATGAAGGATGCTTGAGTCTGCCGGGACTGGTTGGAACTGTGAAAAGACCGAACCATGTAATCTGTAAGGCTTATGACCGGGATATGAACGAGATTACCGTGGAGGGAGAGGGATTGCTTGCAAGAGCAATCTGTCACGAACTTGATCATTTGGATGGTATTTTATATAAGGACAAAGCGGAGGATGGACTGTACAGTGTAGATGCTCCGGCAGAGGAAAAATAACAGAATCCGAAGGAGTAATGGAAATATGAAAATAATTTATATGGGAACACCGGAGTTTGCCGTGTATGCATTGCAGTCAATCCTTGATGCAGGGCATGATGTACTGGCGGTTTTTACGCAGCCTGACAAGGCAAAGGGCAGGAGTAAAGCGCTGGTTCCGACCCCGGTGAAAGAGGAAGCGTTAAAACATGGAATACCGGTTTATCAGCCGGAGAAAATTTGCGAGGAAGAGAATGTCAAATTGATAAAAAAACTTGCACCTGAGGCTATTGTGGTGGCGGCATACGGACAGATTCTGTCGGAACAGATTCTTGAAATTCCGCAGTATGGCTGTATCAATATTCATGCCTCCCTTTTACCAAAATATCGGGGCGCTGCACCAATAGAGTGGGCTATCATAAACGGAGAAGAAAAAACCGGTGTGACGACCATGTATATGGAAAAAGGACTTGATACCGGGGATATGATCGATAAGACAGAGGTCGTAATCGACAAGACCGATACCGGAGCAACCCTGCATGATAAGCTTGCCCGGGCGGGAGCAGAATTAATTCTGACTACGCTTGAGGCACTGAAGAAGGGGACTGCAGTCCGTACAAAGCAAAATGATGCTGAGAGCTGCTACGCATCAATGCTCAAGAAAGAAATGGGAAACATCGATTTTACAAAATCCGCATCTGAGATTGAACGGTTAATCCGTGGATTGATTCCATGGCCATGTGCATACACAGTTATAGATGGAAAAAATGTAAAGCTTTACCGGGCAGATGTAAAGGAGATGGATGTCTCCTCCTATCAGCCGGGAGAAATCATTGAAATCACAAAGAAAACCTTTACGATAGCATGCGGACAGAATACACTGGTGATACGCAGTCTACAGCCAGAAGGGAAAAAGCAGATGGACACGGCAGCCTACCTGAACGGAAACAAACTGGAAACCGGTATGCTGTGTGGTCACATCGACACAAACAAATAAATAACTGCAAAAGCTCCTTCTATTTTATCGTGCCGCACAATTTTATTTTGCCACGAAACTGTGTCTGCTGCACTCGATATATTTATATCTCTTTTGGAGAGACGGCAGTTTTTTCAGAAGTTCATTACTT
>CAMAMD010000022.1 GCA_945836785.1 uncultured Clostridium sp. | reverse complement strand
TGTTCATACCCTTTACTGACATAAGAATAGAGCGTCTCCCCCTCTGCTGTGAGGGCGACGCCCTTAGAACGACGCACAAACAAAGCAACGCCCAGATTGTCCTCCAGCTGTTTCACGGCCTGACTGACCGCCGGCTGAGACAGGCACAACTCCTGCGAAGCCTTTGTAACACTACCACAACGTGCTACATAATAAAATATCTTATAATACTCTAAACTGATATTCAATCGTGTTCTCACCATGTCCTGCTTACTTCTCCATGACTTCATCCCACTCAAACATTACATCCATCATCCGCTGTTTTAGCAATCCATACTTCACTTTTACCACAGCATATTATGCCCTAAACGGTAAAAAATGTTCTATGGCAAACCACAACAGGATTCCTGTAAACAGCAAAATAAACGGCAAAATCCCAAGCACTTTCACCAATTTTCGTTTTTGCTTTCTATTCATGATAAGTGCGATAACACCAAGAATGGAACCGGGAATCAAGCCAAGCACAATATCCATCGCAAACATCCACAACAGATATGGTTCCATACCGTAAGCATGCAGCATACCCTGTATGACAATCACAACAGGGAAACATAAACCGGCTATACTGACTGCGAGGGCTCTATTATCCTGTCCCACTCTCTGTTCTAAGCTCTCTGCCATCCCCAATCCCCCTTTTATATTCTTCTGTTCTATATCATCAAATTTCTTGCAATTGCCAAGTCCGACTCATATTTTACACTGACGCCGTTTATCTTCTGATATTCTTCTTCACCTTTTCCTATCAATACAACCACGTCACCGCTGCGAGCCTCACCGATTGCCTTTCCGATAGCTGTCTTTCTGTCAGGCACAATCTCATATCCTGTATCTGCAGGAATATACCTCGCAATGTCCTCGCAAATATGTGTAATATCTTCAAACTGCGGATCTACGGCAGTCAGATAAATGTAATCCGAATTGCCACCCACAATCTCTCCAAATTCCTGTCTCCGGTTAAACGCCTTTCCGCCGACACAGCCACCGACAGACACAATTCTCCGATTCGGGTAATCTAATTTTAATGACTCATACAGCTTTGAATAACTGAGCTTGTTATGTGCGTAATCCACAATTACCGTAACGCCATTTTTTTCAAACACATTCATTCTACCCTTGACAACTGTCACAATAAGTCCGCTTCTGATACTTTCGTCCGAAACGCCTAATGTCTTGGCAAGTACAATGGAAACCAATGCATTTTCAATATTAAACCTACCCGGTATATGAATCTCAAATCTTTCCCGATAACTTCCGTCACGACTCACCGCATCGAAACCAAACCCGCAGGTGAGTTTCTCAACACGATCATAATAATAATCAGCACTGTCATCCGTGCCGTAGGTAATGACCTCTTTATCGGCACAGGCAGCATATATCTCATCATAATAATCTGTATTTTTATTCAAAATCACACGTCTGGAATTTTTGACCAGTTGCATCTTGCAATGCAGATAATCAGCAAAATCAGGGTGTTCCAGCTTACTGATATGATCCTCACCGATATTTAAGAAAATACCGGTTTTAAACTCCACACCATACACTCTGTCTTTCTTATACCCCTGAGAACTGACTTCCATCGTGAGATACTTGCATCCGCTTTCCTTTGCCTCGAAAAACAGCCGCTGCAAATCCACAGCCTCCGGGGTTGTCAGCTGTGACAGCTCATCTGTCACACCGGTATACGTATTAATCGTGGAAATAAGTGCTGTACGGCTCTGCATATGTTCATCCAGAATATTCTGAATAAAACAGCTTACGGTAGTCTTTCCTTTCGTTCCCGTAATCCCAATCGTCTCCAAATCACGGAAAGCATACCCGTAAAAAGCAGCCGCAATCACAGCCATAGCTTTCTGTATATCGGAAACAAGAATATAATCCGCATCCGTATCATATTTGATTTCCGACACATAACAAACCGCACCATCCCGCACAGCCTGTTCCAGATACTCCGTCTTGTAATTCTGTCCCTTACAAAAAAACAGAGTCTCTGCCTGCACCTTGCGTGAGTCATAAGAAATATATGCAATTTCTCTGCCTGCTTTACAGTCTGCCTCTATGAAATTGTTATCCTCAACCAGTAATGCCTGTATTTCTTCTACTGTCAACAATGGTCTGTCTCCTTTTGTGTATCTTACCACTTATAACCATTTTTTATACATTAATTTCCGCTTTTACACCGAGAATATCCTGATTTGCATCCAGTATCGGTGCAACGACCTCCTGCAGGAATTCCTCCGTTTGTTCAGGTGCACGCCCTACAAAGTTCTTCGGCTCAAGCAATGCTACGATTTCTTCCTTTGTCATCCCGAAAGCATCATCCGCTGCAATCAGATCTACCAGATTATTCTCATTTCCATATTTCTTAACCTGCTCTCCTGCCATCATGGAATACTCACGAATCTTCTCGTGCAACTCCTGACGGTTACCACCGCGTTTTACTGCATCCATCATAATATTTTCCGTTGCCATAAACGGAATTTCTTTCATAAATCTCTGATAGATAACCTTATCGTAAACCACAAGACCATCCACCACATTCAGATAAAGGTCAAGAATACCATCTATTGCTAGGAATGCCTCCGGCACAGATATTCTCTTATTTGCAGAGTCATCCAGTGTTCTCTCAAACCACTGTGTTGCCGCTGTGATTGCCGGATTTAAAGAATCTACCATCACATAGTTTGCAAGAGATGCAATTCTCTCACTCCGCATCGGATTCCGCTTGTATGCCATAGCAGACGAACCAATCTGATTCTTCTCAAACGGCTCCTCTATCTCCTTCAAATGCTGGAGCAGACGAATATCATTTGAGAATTTATGGGCACTCATGGCAATGCCTGAAAGCACATTCAATACACGGGCATCCACCTTACGGGAGTATGTCTGTCCCGATACAGGATAGCACGCATCAAATCCCATCTTCTCCGCAATCATGCCGTCTATCTTTCTGACCGTCTCATGGTCACCATTAAACAGCTCTAAAAAGCTTGCCTGCGTTCCGGTTGTTCCCTTTGAACCAAGAAGCTTCTGCTGGCTTATCATATATTCTATATCATTTAAATCGAGCAACAGCTCCTGCATCCAGAGTGTTGCACGTTTTCCTACCGTAGTAGGCTGTGCCGGCTGGAAATGTGTAAATGCAAGTGTCGGCAAATCCTTATATTTTCTTGCAAATCCTGCAAGCTCATTTATAACATTAATGAGCTTCTTCCGAACCAGCTTCAACGCTTCTGTCATAACGATTACGTCTGTATTATCACCCACATAACAGCTGGTAGCGCCAAGATGAATGATGCCTGCTGCCTTCGGGCACTGCTGTCCGTAAGCATATACATGACTCATCACGTCATGTCTTACAAGCTTTTCACGCTCTTTTGCGACATCATAATTGATATCATCCACATGGCTTTTCAACTCTTCAATCTGCTCATCTGTGATTCTCGGCTGTCCGTCTGCATCCTTAAGACCAAGCTCCTGCTCTGTCTCTGCTAAAGCAATCCACAGTCTTCTCCACGTCTTAAACTTCATATCAGGTGAAAAAATATACTGCATTTCCTTGCTGGCATATCTTTCGGATAAAGGGCTTACATACTTATCGTTACTCATCGTTTTCTCCTCTTTCTTTATTTTTTCATAAAGGCATATGTTTATTTTTCATATTCACCGCGGATGTCCTCATGTGGCGGCTCAATCGGCCATTTTCCCGTGAAACATCCATTACAATACTGTCTGCCTCCGGTCAACTCCGGTAATCTGTCCAGATTCAGATATGCCAGAGAATCTGCCCCGATTATTTCACATATCTGTTCTATCGTTCTGTTATAAGCAATCAGCTGGTCGCTGTCCGGTACATCCGTACCAAAGTAACATGGATACAGGAAAGGAGGTGATGAGATTCTGACATGTACCTCTGTTGCTCCTGCCTCCTTCAGCATACCGACAATACGGTCACTGGTAGTTCCACGCACAATGGAGTCATCTATCATGATAACACGTTTCCCACGGACTGCATCCGCAAGCACATTAAGCTTCACCCTGACACTGGACTCTCTCTGGCTCTGTTTCGGTTTAATGAATGTACGACCGACATAACCATTTTTCACAAACGCTGTTCCATACGGAATACCTGACTCAAGTGAATATCCGAGTGCTGCAGCATTTCCGGATTCCGGAACACCCACAACCATATCCGCCTCTACCGGGCTGTCCTTTGCCAGGCATCTGCCAGCAATAATCCTGGATTTATACACACTCATTCCATCAATCACGCTGTCAGGTCTTGCGAAATATATATATTCGAAAATGCATCTGCCATGTTCTTTCTGGCACATCTCCCTGTGCGACTCTATTCCATTCGGAGTAATCACAACAATTTCTCCCGGCTCAACATCCCTTACGAACTCAGCTCCAATGGTATCTAATGCACAGCTTTCCGATGCAAGGATATATGCATTGTCGCGTTTTCCGATGCAAAGCGGGCGGAAACCATACGGATCTCTGGCGCCAATCAGCTTTCTTGGGCTCATGACAATCAACGAATAAGATCCCTGTATCTTCTGCAATGCATTCTTGACAGCCTCCTCAACCGACGCTGTTTTCACACGTTGTCTCGCAATATGATATGCAATAACCTCCGAATCTATCGTGGTCTGGAAAATCGCACCGTCATATTCCAATTCTCTCCGAAGTGCAGGTGCGTTTACAAGATTGCCATTATGTGCCAAAGCAAGTGTTCCTTTGACATAATTCAACACCAAAGGCTGTGCGTTTTCTCTCGTACTGGCACCTGCCGTAGAATACCGCACATGACCGACTCCGATATTTCCCTTTAATTTCTCCAGATCGTCATGGGTAAATACCTCATTTACCAGTCCCATCCCCTTTGAAGACAGCACCTTACCTTTTGGTCCCTCCGTATCTGACACTGCAATACCACAGCTTTCCTGCCCCCTGTGCTGTAATGCAAAAAGGCCGTAGTATATGGTCCCTGCTACGTCATTTCCATCAAAATCATACATTCCAAACACACCACACTCCTCGTGCAGTCTGTCATCCTCCTGATAATGCTCCATTACGTTGCTCATATGTAGTTTTACCTTTCATTTAAAAATCAGCATATATGTTGTAACTTCCATGTCACAAGGCTAGACTGTGACAAATAGATTATGCCCCACTTCACCGAAACTGTCAATGATTTATTATTTATCAATATTTTGTATAGCAATATAAAAATTTTTTTGATATAATTATGAAAAATGTTATTTGGAGGGTTACCCATGCAGGAAAAGAGAAAATACGAACGACTCCCGATTAAATTAAAACTGGAAGTTTCCAACCTTTTTAAACAGGACGGAATAAAAATTGATTCTCTTGACACAGAGATTGAAGTATTTGACATATCAAAAGCAGGAATTGGTTTCATGTCTGAATCAAAGCTACCGATTGACTACTATTTCAATGCTACATTGGAATTCGAAAATACAGACGAAATCATTCTGTCTGTTGTGAAAATCTTGTACGTAACGCCAATCGGAGATGCCGGTTATCGCTATGGATGTGAATTTGTGGGGCTTCCATCCATGTACGATCACATATTCGAAGAATACGCAAAAACACTTTAAAATCCAAGCTACATTTTAAATGTTTTGGTCAGAGGAGTGCGACATAAAAATATCCGGCACCGCAATTTACACTTGGTGTATTGCAGCGCCGGATATTTTTATGCCAAGTATTCCTTTAGTGCGTCTTCCCATGCTGGGAATGTAAAATCCGTGGTAAGGCGCAACATATAATTATCCAGTACAGAGTATGCAGGGCGCTTTGCCGGTGTCGGATATTCGTCTGTGGTCAGACGATTTACCTTTACATTCATATTAGAATATTCAAATATCTTCTCTGCAAAATCCGCCCACGAACAGAAGCCCTCGCAGGTTCCGTGGAACAAACCGTAATTCTCAGTCGGCTCCAGCACATGAATCATTTTTGCAAGCTCCTTTGCACTGGTCGGTGAACCGATCTGATCGGCAACCACACCTACTTCTCCCTTTTCCTGTCCCAATGTAAGCATCGTCTTAACAAAATTTTTTCCATCTCCGTAAAGCCACGCTGTCCTGATGATAAAAAAGCGATCAGCAAACTGCTTTACAAACTCCTCTCCTGCAAGTTTCGTCTTTCCGTATGCACCGAGCGGTGCCACAGGAGAAAGCTCCGTATATGGCTCGCTTGCAGTTCCATCAAACACATAGTCCGTAGATACATGAATCATCTTTGCTCCGATTTTCGTTGCCGCTATACTCAAATTTCTCGGTCCGATGGCATTGATTTTATATGCAAGATCCCACTGGGATTCACAAGCATTTACATTTGTATGTGCCGCACAATTGATAATGACATCCGGTCGTTTTTCCTCTACAAAGGAAATCACCTGTTCAACATTTGTGATATCAAGCTCCGAAACATCTGTATTGATTAACACCACATCATCTGTCTCATATTCTTTATTTATTGCTCTTCCTAACTGTCCGTTACAGCCTGTTACCAATATACTCCTCATGTTATTCCTCCATATTCTCCTCATCCTGATATTCTTCAAACTCCATAAGATTTTCTTCCGGATGAAATGCCTCCGTACTGTCCCGTTTCAACAGGACAATCAACGTCTGAAATAAAAGTTTTAAATCAAGCCAAAAACTATACTCTTCTATATACATCAAGTCCAAAATCAACTTATCCTTCGGAGATGTATTATATTTTCCAGCTATCTGTGCATACCCTGTAATTCCCGCTTTTACTCTGAGTCTGTATTCAAACTCAGGCAAAACAGATGTATAGTTAAATATATTCGCCAGCATCTCCGGTCTCGGTCCCACGACACTCATATCTCCAAGTAATACATTCCAGAACTGCGGCAGCTCATCAATACGGTATTTTCTGAGATACTTCCCAACTTTCGTGACACGGACATCATCCTCAATCACAGAGTAATTTTCCACATCCTCCCGCATTGTTCGGAACTTATATACCGAGAATATTTTTCCATCCCTTGTTGCCCTGTTTTGCTTGAAAATGACCTTTCCACCGTCTTCAACCTTGACAAGAATTGCCGTGACCAGCATAATCGGGGATGTTAAAATTAAAGCAATAACCGATAGCACAATATCCATAGCACGCTTTATTATCCGCTGTTCCAGTGTCAATCCCTTGGAGTAACATCCATACATAGATACATCATCCAAAATCGTATGTTTCGCACTCTGTTCAATAACATCATGCATGTCGGGATTAAAATATACATTTTTCATGTTCTGGTAACAAAATTCAATAATCTCCGTCCGCTCCTTAATTGGAACATCATAAATGAATATTGTCTCATGCTCCATAATATCTTTCTTCAGATCTTTGTTTCTATAATCTACAGCCTTACGAATATCATACTGCAGCTTATACTTTCTGACACTCCGCACAATCTCATTCAGACTTCGCTGTGAAGAGGTAATGATCACACATTTTTCCGGATCATATATCTTAAAATAAAGGGAATTGCCCCCATATACAAAAATCAAAATCACAATAATCTGTACAATAATAATCGGAATTAACAGAGCCGGCTGTTCCAGCATAAACACCTTATTATTCTTCTCGTTCGTGTTCATCACAGACAATGCCAGCATGGATATAATATCCGTAAAAATTGTGGTAAGTGTCAAAGAGTACACAATAGGTCTGCTCTTTCTTTTGCCGATATCATACCTGCCATAAATATTTGAAAACATATATGACGTAATAATATATGCAGCTACCGTTACACCGGTCGTTCTGGATGCCTTAAGCAACCACCAGTTTTCTTTCGCATAAGTTCCGTAAAATATCCAGAACAGAAGCAGATACATTGTTACTTTCAGTACAAATATAATAGTTGTTTCTAATTTTCTTAATTTTATCTTCATTGCTTACCTTATCTCCAGCCGGATTTTATAACTCCGGTCAGACTCCTGCTCTGCATTATTGTGCCTCGTACCCTTTATCCCTGATTACCTGCACAACAGCATCCACGTGCTGCCTGCAGAGTGCATCTGTTTTTGCCTCAACCATGACACGAATCAAAGGCTCGGTTCCGCTTTCACGCAGAAGAATTCTTCCGTCATCACCCAACGCATCCGCAACACGTTTGGCTGCCGCCTGTACCTCTTCATCCTGCATAACATCCGCCTTACTGTTCACGCGAACATTCACCAAAAGCTGCGGATAAATATTCAAACCACGATGTAACTCCGACATTGTTGTTTTCTCCTCAATCATAACCTCCATTAATTTCAGAGATGTAAGTACACCGTCTCCTGTTCTTGCATTTTTGGAGAAAATAATATGTCCGCTCTGCTCTCCACCAAGTATATAACCTTTATCCATCATACATTCATATACATATTTATCACCCACTGCGGTTTTCTCATAATGGATTCCTTCCGCATCAAAAGCCTTATACAATCCAAGATTCGACATAACCGTGGTGACAACCGTATTGTTCGTCAGTCTTCCCTGTTCTTTCAAATATTTTCCACAAATATAAAGAATCATATCTCCGTCAATCAGATTACCCTTCTCATCAACCGCAAGACAACGATCGGCATCTCCGTCATATGCGAAACCGGCATCCAGATTATTTTCCACAACAAATTTCTGAAGTCCCTCAATATGTGTAGAACCGCAATTTGTATTGATATTTGTTCCGTCCGGTGCATTGTTAATCACATAGGTCTTCGCTCCAAGTGCATCAAACACCGCTTTTGCCACTGTAGAAGAAGCACCATTGGCACAGTCAAGACCGATTTTGAAATTCTTAAATGATCTCGTCGGTAAAGTCATCAGATAACCAATATATCGATTTCTACCCATAGAATAATCTGTCGTTCTTCCAATATTTTCTCTGGTTGCAAAAGGAATCTCCGGTATCTCACCATCAATATAGCGCTCAATTTCCTCCTCGACGGCAGCATCCATTTTTGAACCCTGGCTGTTAATTATTTTTATCCCGTTATCATAAAACGGATTATGACTGGCAGAAATCATAATACCGCAATCAAAGGAATCTGCACATACAATATACGATACACTAGGGGTTGGTGTAACATGCATCAAATATACATCTGCACCACTGGCTGTAAGCCCTGCCACCAATGAATATTCAAACATATAGCTGGAGCGTCTCGTATCTTTACCTATGACGATTCTGGCACGTTCCCCGTTTTCTTTTTCTTTTCCGAAATAATATCCCAAATACCTGCCTACTTTATAGGCATGTTCTACTGTCAAATCTATATTAGCTTCCCCACGGAAACCGTCCGTTCCAAAATATTTACCCATTTTTTTGAAACTACCCCTTTCATTTACGCAATATTAATGTGATTATATTCCAATTTCAGAAAAAAGTAAAGAAAAAGCCCTATTATTGATATAACCGTTCTAAATTATATTCAATAACAGAGCCTATCATTCAATTCCATGCTAATATTTTAATCCCAGCTGTCAAAATAATCATCCTCGACATCCGCATCGTAAACCAGAGCATTTTCCTCCTGCTCTTCCGGTTTTTCATGTGCTTTGTCCTGTTCCGTCACAGCAATCTCATCATGCTCAGCCTGGATTCCCTCAAGCTCCGATGTCTGACCTAAGAACATACCGATTGCCTTCTGCCTGTTCTGGATATTCACTTCTGTCCACTCACCACCAAACTCCCCATCCAATGTCCATGAAATCGGTGTCTCACTCTGAATCCGAACCTGCGATGCCTTGCACTCGAAAAACATTTCATTTCCATCTATATCATTGCTGAGAAGTGCCGTCAAAATCTGTTGCAATTCCACTGCATTCTGTGGCATTTTAATGAACAGACAATCAAATTTTCCATCATCAAGAACCACATGCTTTGCACCTCGGATTTTAAACCCTGCCACTGAAAAAGAATTCGTTACCATACCATAGATGTACTCACCGCTTACATGCTTTCCATCAAAATCTGCCTCCAGCTTAAATCCATGGTAACTCGTAATATTTTTCAATGCCTCCACGATGTATGCAGAATGTCCCATCACTTTCTTTAAAGACTGGTTCGTGCTGTAAGATATGTCTGTAAAGATGCCAAACGCCGCAATGTAGATAAAATACTTATCCTCCATCATGCCGACATCGATAAAGGTTTCTTTTCCTGATACAATCTCTCTTGCTGCCTCAATCGGTTTTCTGGAAATTTTCAGGCTTCTGGCAAAATCATTGGTCGTACCAACCGGAATATAACCGATTGGGACTTTCTTCTCACCCATCTTCATATAACCACAGACCGTATTCTCCAAAGTTCCATCTCCGCCCGCACACACGATCAAATCATACTCCGCACCATCGGCACAAATCTTTCGCTCGGCATCCTCAGGGCCTGTCGTCGGATATGTTACGACCTCATATCCCGCATTTGAAAATACCATGATAATCTCAAACAATTCATTTTTAATTGCTGTTCTTCCGGCTTTCGGATTAATGATAAAGAGAAGCTTTTTTTTCAAGGTATGCGTTCAATCCTTTCTTTCTCAGCTTACACGCCGGACAGTTACCGCAACCGTCGCCCTTGATTCCGTTATAGCATGTAAGCGTCATATTTCTTACGAGCTCAAATCCTCCCAGCTTGTCAGCCATCTCCCATGTTTCTTCCTTGTCAATCCACATTAATGGTGTAATTATATCAAATTCATAGTCCATTGCCAAGTTCAAAGTTACGTTTAAAGATTTGATAAATACATCCCGGCAATCCGGATATCCAGAGAAATCACTCTGTGACACTCCGGTGATAATATCATGTACCCCGAGCTGCTTAGCGTAAATTGCTACAAACGTCATGAAAACCATATTCCGCCCATCGACAAAGGTATTCGGTGTCCCTGTCTCCGGTGCACTTTCATCAACTTTCATATCGGATCTCGTCAAGGAATTCGGTGCCAGCTGATTCAACAGTCCCATGTCAAGAATTGTATGTTCCACATTCAGCTTTTCACAAATTTCCTTTGCACATTCAAGTTCCAGCTTATGTCTCTGATTATAATCAAAAGATACCGCATAAACCTTTTCATACTGCTTCCTTGCCCACAATAAACAGGTCGTACTATCCTGTCCTCCGCTAAATACCACAACTGCTGCCGATTTACTCTTGTTCTCCATCATATTTTGTTCCTCCTGTCAAGCCTGTACCTATATCTCACGCATTTTTATTTTAAAAGCATCATTAACCTGTTTTGCAACTGCATGTCATCCTGAAAACGTCCGTTTAGCGTGGTTGTTACTGTCTTTGCACCGGTATTTTTGATTCCTCTTGCAGTCATGCAGCTATGGCATCCCTCGATTACCACCGCCACATCATAGGATCCCGTCACCTTACTCATGATATAAGAAATGTCCGAACCGATTCTTTCCTGTAACTGCAAACGCTTTGCCACCATATCAGCAATTCTGGCAATCTTACTTAAGCCCAGCACTCTTCCGTTGGGAATATATGCTACCGACACTTTCATGTCGTACATGAGTGCCATGTGGTGTTCACAGTAGCTAAACACTTCTATGTCCTTTACAAGAACCATGCTCTCGGAAGAGAGTGCATAATGTTGCGATACATTTTTATCTGAAGAATCGCCTCCCGGCTCCTCAAATGATTTGTTAAACATTTCTGCAATCTCGTCATTGCTATAATTCATACCCTCAAATACTTCTTCATACATACGTGCGACACGTTCAGGTGTTTCCTTCAAGCCCTCTCTGTCCGGATCATCACCCAGCGCCACCAAAATTCCCCTGATATGTTCTTTAATTGCTTCCTTGTCGATTGCCATTTTATACTCCTTTTCTATCCGGCTCCCAGATATATTTATGCAGCTGTAGCTGTAACCTCACCTGTTCCATATTATTTCGTATCATGTATTCCACAATTTCCCTCGGCTCAATGCAGGCAAAAGCGGAGCTTACATACACCTGCGTCCGTTCTGTCAGCCGATACTTTTCAATCACTTCTTTTGCAACATCCAAATCATGCGCATCGGAAACCACAAACTTAACAGTATCATTTTTACTCAAATATTGATAATTATCCGTCAGCATATGGGATTCCATCCCGCTGCCCGGCAGCTTATAATCCACTGTAAAAACAATATTATCTCCGATATCTGCAAACGGTTCCAGACTGATAGAACCATTTGTCTCAATCTCAATTCTAAGTGTTTCATCTTTCGCCAGCATGCGAAGCAGTCTGCTCATATTATCCTGTATAAGTGGCTCGCCTCCGGTCAGTGTCACATTATGCACACCGGTTTCTTTGATGTAGGCATACAGTTCTTCCTCACGCATTATCTCATAGGGTGCATGCTCTGTATTTGCCCATCTTGTATCACAGTAAGAGCAGTTCAGATTGCAGCCCGCAAAACGAATAAAGCATGCGAGTTCTCCCGCTGCCTGTGCTTCACCGTTGATACTCACAAATCTTTCTACTACCTTATATTTTCCCATATTCCCTGCTTTCTGCTTATGCAAACTGACCAGGCACATAAGATGCACAGTTTTTTGGTGTCTCATACACTGTGGCCTTGATTACCTTGTAACCCTTGCCTGTCATCTCTTCATAAAAAAACTTTGCAAAATTTTCGGCTGTCGGACGAAACATAACCTCCACCACCTTAAAATTCTCCTCATGCAATGCATCCAAAGTCTTTCTTTTCAAACTTCCGATTTCCACAATCAGACAATGGTCAAGTGCTTCGGCAATGGCATTCAAATCGTCCTTTAACTTGGAGAAATCCACTATCATTCCCCTATTCTTTCCGCCCATCTCCAGTGCATCGCTTCCAACC
This sequence comes from uncultured Clostridium sp., assembly GCA_945836785.1. The sequence goes on along the minus strand of CAMAMD010000022.1, from coordinate 61 downwards.
TCTATCTCAGCCGTCCACCTGTGTCCGTGAATATTGGAGCACTTTCCTTCATAGCCCCCCA
>CAMAMD010000021.1 GCA_945836785.1 uncultured Clostridium sp. | reverse complement strand
TTGTACCAATCAAATCAACCCGATAGGATGCAGTACTGTAGCTGTTATAGTAAGCGGGTGGTACAGTAAGAACGTTTACGACACGGGATGGTGTTACCCCTACGACATACAATGTATGGGATTATGAATGTACATTTACGGATTCAAATGATGTATGGGGAACCTATCCGAAGCTGACAGCGCGAATTATGCGGCTTGGCTCTTTGAGTTCTGTGAGGGCATATTCGTATAATAACGGAAATGCCAGGACAGATGCAAATGGTGCAACCTATATTCTGCCGAGATATACAGATAAGAGTATACAGGTTAAGCTCAAGATGAATACCATTTCAAAGCCAACTGTTTCACTGCTTATGGAAAACGGTCAGTACATTACGGATGATTTGGTTTATGAGGTGAAGTGGGGTGCAATTACCGATCAAAATCAAAAACAGGATCTGGGCGGATATCTGATTACTGTAAAACTAGCAAGTGCTGCTGATGAAAATCAGAGGACGCAGACGCATTATTATTATGTATCGGATATACAAAATGGCACCGACACGATAGGGCTGGATATTGCAGAACTTCAGGCCCAGGGTGTTGTGACTGATGTGACAGGAGATTATACAAAAGAGGATAATGCTTGTACGACACGCATCAATTTATCTGATTTTAATACGGATGACATTGTTGAGATATCTGTTAAGGCAATTGCCAGAACAAATGCGGAAAACTATACAGATAGTGCAGATGGTGTTAAGACAGAATTAACGATACCTGCCCGTTTGAAGGTGCCGGATGTATCGAAATTAGGCGTTACCTTGGCAGATGGTACCCAACTGACTGAAGATACACAGGTGACAATGACTGCATACAAAACGGGATTTGCTTTCCAATATTCAGAAGTGAATTATACATATGATTATAATGCAACGGATGAGATAGCCATGGCGGTTGCAATCTATGACAGTAAGCCTTCAGGTGCTGAAAGTGGCACGGAAACGGTGGAGACTGCATGGAATACAGGGGCAATCAATACCTTATATTCTAAGGATGTAGCATGTATTTTGGGAAAAGTGTCAGAAGGAAATGTGAAGTCTGTTGACATCACTGCCTTTGAAAATTATCCGGGTGAATATGCAGGAAAGTGGATGAAGATTGCATTGCAGGCAACGAATACAACAGAAATTGATTCACAATGGACTGATCAGGATCTATCCGGCAGAACCGTAAACTATGTGTGGGTTCCGATTCCAAAACTGCAGCTTGATAATGTCAATTTGACGGAGGGAAGCTCGGTTGACACAGAGGATGAGGATGCGTCAGAGAATGTTATACGGTATTATTATGATGGTACATTGTATAATGAATCACAGGATAGTAACCGTGAAATTCAGGTTGCAAGCAAGACGCTGTGCTTTAGCGAGGACAAAAATGTAGATGGCTATAGAATCAGCATTGTGGGTAAGAAACCAGATGAGGTTACGGAGGCACCAGTATATGACTTGTATTTACAGCGGCATTTGACGAGAAGTTCGGATGTGACAAGTTTTGACGGAACATGGGATGTATATCTGGCGGCTGATGGCGTGACAGCGGATCCTGAACAGCAGAGCGGAAAGCCGGTATGTGAGCAGAATCCGGATGCGGTGTGGATAGGAGTGATTGGTAATCCGTTTGACTCTGACACTGAAAATAGTGAAGGTGATTTGCACTTGATAGATATACCGGAGCTTGGCAAAGCATTTACGATTGTGTCTACAACATATACGATGACTGCTCAGTTAAGATATGTTGAGGACACGCAGACGGGCGATGGAAGCTTTTTGATTGTATTACCGGATATTACACGGCTGGGAGAGACCACATATGATGTGGGTGAGAATTATTTTACATCCAAGGTTACGGTAAGCCAGAATGTGAAGCCGGGTACAGCATATACACATGGCAATGACGGAATTTACGAAAGAAGATAGTATGTGATGAAGTAAGATAGGAAGGAGGGCAAAACAACATGGACAGAAAGATAAGTGCGTTGAAAAAAAGACAGAATAACGCCGGCGTGGCAATGATTGTGGTATTGATTGTCAGTGCGGTTGTAATGGTGTTTTGCCTGTCCCTTCTGTTGGTTACATATACGTTGTTTGCGCAGACTTCCAGACAGGTGACACAGGCTCAGTGCAAGATTTTGGCACAGAGTACCTCAGAAACATTAAAAGAAGAGTTAAAAAAACCTGATTCGGATTTGTGCATTTATTTCAGGAATCAGATTGAAAGCGGAAAGTGGATAAGTGAGGAAGCTGCAAAGGCTGCGGAGGAGGGTCCTTTGGCAGATGATGTAGTGTCGGAGCTTCGCTTAACGTTAGATGATGGAAATGCTTTGGGAGATTATAACCTGTCAGTTACCTTTACCTATAGCCTGAATCTGCCGGATGATGATGGAGGAGACGAAGGGGATGAAGAGGATGATCAGGATAATAACGGAATGGAAGAGGAAAACGGGCAAAATAACTCCGAAGATCCTGGGGAATCAAATGAGGAACCTGCAGGAAATGGTACTTATTCTATCAAGGCCACGATAAAATGCGTGAGAGGCGATGGGACGGACCGTGATGTGCAGTATTATATTATAGAGACGATATATCCGGCGGTTTCATTGTAATTGTGTATATAGATATGGAAGGGAATGCCAATGAATACAAAAAGCAACTTACCAAAAAAAAATAGCGGTATGACAATGGTGGAAATCCTCATGGGATTTGTGATTCTGGTGCTGATGCTTGGCATGTTGAGTGGAATCATTGTTGCTGCCACAAATATATACTACAGTTCGGTGGATTTAAGAAGAGCAGAAGAGTCGTTGCAGAAGGAAATGTACTTAAAATCCGTTGCTGATTCTGCATCAACTGAAAGTGTTTCTCTGTCGTTGGTGCCTGCGCCAGATATGCCCGGTGGTTCTACACCGATTTCGCTGTCTGCGGATATATATAAGCTGTCAAGTATAACAGTTTTAGATGATGCGGAAGCGGATACTCTGGATGTGAATATATTCTTCTTGCGGGAAAAAATAGATACGAACCAATAAGAGAGCTGGTGTGCAGTGAAAAAGATAACAAATAAAAAAATGAGACAATTAAATAATGCAGGCCTGACACTGACCGAGATGATTGTTACCTTTGCACTGTTGTCATTATTTATAGTGGCTGCAACACGGATTATCAGTTATACAATTGGTATTTATTATGCAGCCAGCGGAAACACGAACGGATTGCAGGTGTCCAATATGATTTCAAATAAAATTATCGGGCAGCTTGAGGGAGCCCGTTCCGCGTCAAATCCCCAGGTTATAACAGACGGAAGTGATATTGATCAGATTTCATTTGTAGATGCAACGGGAAGTAATATTACGATTACAGCGTCCCCGCAGATAGATGCAGATGGCACATCTCAGGGTATGTATATGAATATCCGCTATGCTGAGGTGACGGAGGGATCCATAAAATATGATGCAGTGGATTGGAGATTTGATTCCAAGGCATATATGGGTTATACTGTAAAAAAGTTAAAGTTTGAAGATCCCGGGGATGATTATCCGGATAATGTTGTCAAAATGACGCTGGTTTTACACAGTAACCGATATGGAGATTATACAACAACATATTATATTAAATGTGTGAATGTGGATAAGATTAATTTTTGATAACATGAAATAAGGAGGAGCATATGCTTTTAGTTGTAAATATGGTGCCGGGTATAATTTTGAAAGCTTGTATATTTATCATTGTCTTTTTAATTGGTGCCGTTGTTTTTTCTTTTTTAAATGTGGTGATTGCCCGGTTACCGGTTGAAGACGGTGAAAAAATAAGTACCGGAAGGAGTAAGTGTCCACATTGTGGGCATGAATGGAGAATCAGGGAATCTATCCCGATTTTTTCATGGTTGTACAATAAAAGAAAATGTGTGTACTGCTTTGAAACGATATCACCGCGTTATACGCTGGTTGAACTGTTAGGTGGAATTCTGGCTGTGTCCGTGGTTGTTTATTATGGACTCAGTCCGGAAGCTCTGACATTATTTCTGGTATATTGCATTTTGACAACTATCGCTTTTATTGATGCAGATACACAGTATATTCCGCCGGTATTAAATATCATTCTGGCGGTGTTGGGGGTTATTTCAATATGGACACTGCCCGGACCTGGTCTTTTGGAAAGAGTAATCGGTGTATTTTGCATCAGCGTTCCGCTTCTCCTGATTGTACTGATTATTCCGGGAGGATTTGGGGGCGGAGACATTAAAATGATGGCTGCCGCAGGTGTTTTGCTTGGATGGAAAGCTAACGTAGCAGCGTTTCTGATCGGGGTGATTCTTGGTGGAGTATATGGAATCTATGTGTTGGTCACAAAGAAAAAAGGCAGAAAAGATCATTTTGCGTTCGGTCCGTTTCTGAGTATCGGAATTGCAGTTGCAGCCTATGGGGGATTTGGAACTTATATTGTGGATTTGTATCTGAATATGATAAAGGGGATCATGGTATTGGTTTAAAATTATTGCTTTGAAATATGTGAGATTGTTCGGAATTAAGAGGGAATGATATGGAAGAAGATCAGGTAAAAGAGTTAAAAAAAATAAGAAAACACAGGTTGAATGTAATTATAATTGTTATCTTGATTGTGTTTGTTCTTGGTGTGGCAGCATTTTCTTACTTCCGTATCATAACGGAGGGGAGACTGATTCTCCGGCAGGGGAAAAATGTAAAGCTGGCATTGGATATGATGGATATTGAATACTACAGAGAAAATAAGTCTGTGTATAACCCGAACAGCCCGAACGGGCTTTCATCGGGGGTGGAACAGCAGTTGTATGACATTGTAGGGCAAACGGGTGAAGTTGAGGTCCTGTCGTATGATACGGCTGAACGCAGAATTCTATATATGATATATGAGGAAGAAAATTACAGAGTAATCTATAAATATGATGATGTAAACGGTGATCAGTGGAAAGTGGATTATCTGATGACTATATTTGATTATTCATATTAAAAGCAAAGGAGGGAGCTTCCGTGGTTTATTATAAATATCGCGCACAGGATAAAGACGGGAAGACAATTACCGGTACACTTTCGGCAAGGGATGAGCTTGACCTGCATGAGAAGCTGAAAGCAGATAATAAGTATCTGATCAGTGCAAAGCCCAAGAATGCTGCAAAGAATATTAAGCGCATAAAATCCAATTCGTTGTCTGAATTTGCGAGAAATATCGGTGAATTGATTGGATCGGGTGTCACATTGGTAAAGGCACTTCGCATTATATCCGAAGATGAATCGTTAGCGGCAAAGGATCGGGAAATTTATGCTTCTGTCTTAAAACAAGTTCGTTCCGGCACATCGTTTTCAGATGCATTGTCTGAACAGGGTGATGCGTTTCCGCCACTATTTATTAATATGATTAAAAGCTCGGAATCAAGCGGAAATCTGGATAAGGTGGCACTACAGCTGGCATCACACTATGACAAGGAATATAAATTAAACCAAAAAGTAAAAAGCTCCATGACCTATCCTAAGATTCTGTGCGTGTTGATTGTTGTGGTAGTTGCAATTATCATGGGGTTTGTAATCCCGCAGTTTGAGCAATTGTTTGCGCAGATGGATACACTTCCGCTTGCAACCACAGTATTATTGGCAGTCAGTGATTTTGTAAAAAATAAATGGTATATTTTGTTATTTATCGTTGTTTTGATATATATGGTGTTGAAATTGGTGTTTGCAATTCCTTCCGTACGATATCAAAGAGATAAAATGGAGCTTCATTTACCGTTGATCGGAAAACTCAGAAAGGTTATTTATACGGCAAGATTTGCGAGGACATTGTCAAGTCTGTATTCTGCCGGTATTTCTATCATGAATTGTCTGCAGATTGCAAAGACAACGATAGGGAATACCTATATTGAACGTCAATTCGACCAGGTTATCGCAGATGTCCGGGGCGGCAGTAATTTAAGTGAAGCGATTGAGAAAGTAGATGGATTTACAAAAAAATTATCCTCTTCCATCATGGTTGGTGAAGAGACAGGTTCCTTAGATAATATGCTGGTCTCCATCGCAAATCAGATGGAATTTGATTCGGATGTGGCACTTAATAAGCTGGTGTCATATCTGGAGCCGGTTATGATTGTAATTATGGCTGTAGTAGTCGGCTTCGTTATGATTGCGGTTATTCAGCCGATTTACGGCTCGTATCAGACAATCATGGATTCTTATTAAGACGAAAAAACGAAACAGGAAATGGGAAATTTATTATACATAAAGGTGGTGTGAAATATGAGTACGGTAGTATACCTTGCAAACCAGCAGATACAGGTTGTGATTGGAAAACCGGGAGAACACAGAATCAGCGTGGAGCACAGCTATGAAGCTGAGGCACCGGAAGGCAGTATCATAAATGGTATGATTATGGATACGGACTTGTTCGTAGATTTTATGAAAGGGTTCTGGGCTACATATAAGCTTCCGACCAAGGATGTTGTTCTGGTTGTCAACAGTAGTAAATTTGTTGGAAAAATAATCGAGATGCCTGAACTAAACATGAAGAAAACATACGACTTTATCATCCGGGAATTCGCAGATGTAAATCGGAGTGAGAACTGTCTGTATAGCTGTTTGCCTTTGGGGACCGGGGAAGGAAAGACGAAAAGAGTCTATGCCGAAAGTGTTGATGCTGATTTTATCAAGGATTATATTGATATATTTCGGGAAATTGGCATCAGTTTAAAGAGCATATTATCCGGTGAGAGCAGCCTGATTGGCTTGACAGCCATGACAGCCGGAAAGGTTTACAGGACATTTGCACTCATTATTGCCGACAGCAGTATTTTAACCACTATATTATGGATTAATGGAAGCTTTTATTATTTCAATAGCATGCGTTGTTTTCATGAGAGGGAAACCGAGGATTATGCTGGGGATGTCGCTCGTTCTGTCAGCCAAATCGTACAGTTCATGCAGGCACATCAGATTGAACAGAAAATGGAAAGTATTGTGATTGCGGGGATTGAACAGTCAAATCTGCCGATGTATCAGAGGGCCGTTGAACAGATGGGAATTTTAACCCCGGTACAGATATATGAGGCAATGACGTTGGCAACGTCGCAGGAGGTAGATGTTCAGAAATGCCTGAGAGCCGCCAGTGGTCTGGTGGTGAATGGAAAATATATGAACTTTTTAAAACAATACGCAGGCGCACATAAAAAGAAAAATGAAAAAGAAAAAAAACTGGGAATCAATGTAGTGCCGATTATAATCACGGCGATTGTAATGGCAGTATTGATTGGAAGTGCTGTCACAGTCATGCTGTTGCGGAAAATGAAGTTGGATGATTTGAAGGAGTATAACAGCAATCCTCAGATCGTTATGTCTGTGGCAGAGTATGACATGCTGATTGGCAGAAATAATTATCTGTATGCACAATATGCTGCCATTGCTGATGTGGAGGAAAATATTCATACATATCCGGTATGTGACAGTAATATTATTTCAAAGATCGAAGCATGTGCAAAAGGGTATGCGACGGTAACGTTTGATTCTTTTGATGCGGAAGAAGGAACGATACAGATGACAGCATCCTCGGATTCTGTTGATAATATTAACCTTTTTATAAAACAGCTGAACGAACAGGACATTTTTAACAACGTGGATTATACAGGCTATGCTTTTAATGATACCACGGCAAATTGGGATATCCATGTGACCTGTACTTTGGCAGAGTCGGCAGGAAGATAAGGAGGGACGCATATGCAGACGCAAATGACAGAGCGTGATAAAAAATTAATTGTGTTTCTGGCAATTTTTGTATTAGTTGTAGCGGGAGGTTACTGGGGTGTCTATCCGGCTGTTTCCAAAATCATTTCCATTAACATGGAGATTCAGGATGCCGAAGCGGAGCGTGACGAGAACGAGATGAAGCTTGCACAGCTGTTACTGGTTGAAACGGAAAACCAAAATATTGAGTCTGAAATTGCAACGGCGAGAGCAGATTTTTTCCCTGTTATGACCAGTGATCAGGTTGACAAATATGTGACGGAGTTGATTCTGGACTATAATCTTTATGCGTATGATTTAAACATCATTATGCCGACGGAAGAAGCGGAGGTTAATCCCTATCAATATTCAGCAAAGGCAGCGTTGCAGGAGGCTACGGAAGCACAGATTGCTGATTCCGGTATAGAAAATGCAGAGGAAATTCAGACCGGCATATATGAGGTTTCGGTTACAGTACGTGTTGGCGGCGAGCGGGAACATATTCAGCAATTGATTGATGACTTGTCAGCTACGGAGCAGAAGCTGCATTTGAATAGCTATAGCTGGGGAAGCGAGCGCAGTATATCTTATAATGAAGACGGAACATATGAAGTTGATACAAATCAGACGATGACGATGACGATTCATCTATATATGTGTGAAGAGTAGAGTAAGTGCATGGATATGAATGAAATTATTTAAATAATGTGAGGAACAGGAATGGAAATAAGAAATAATAAAAACATTCGAATTGGTGAAGTGCTTCAGGAATTAGGGTATGTAACAGATGAACAGATTGGGCAGGCTATTGCATATCAGAAGGAACATAAGGGTGTTCGACTCGGTGGTGCTTTGATTGAGATGGGTTTTATCACGGAAAGACAGATGCTGGAAGCTCTGGCAAGCCGGTTGAACTATGATTTTGTGAATATATCCGATCTTAATATTGATATTAAAGCGGTCGAAATGATTCCCCAAATGCTGGCAGAGAAATATTGTATGATGGGGTATAAAGTAGTAGATGGCGTTTTGTGGCTGCTGGTAAATGATCCTCTGAACTTTTATGGAATCGAGGATATTCGTCAGGTTGTCGGAATGGAGTTGCAGATTGTTCTCTGTGAACAGGCTCCGCTTGAAAAATCAATCCAATACTATTATTCTGAGGTATCAGCCCGGTTAGCTGCGCAGAAGGCATCTGCCAACAGTACAGGGACATCTGAAACTGTGGAAATCAGTATTGAAGAGGGGGATGATGATACTCCGATTATCAATTTGTTCAATAGTATTCTCATTCGTGCATATAATTCTAATGCATCTGATATACATATTGAACCTTTCGAAAATCAAACCAGCATTCGTATGCGTCTGGATGGTGTTATCAATGACTTTATGACTTTACAGAAGAACATTCATAATTCCCTGATTGCCAGAATTAAGATTTTGGGTGATCTGGATATTGCAGAACGACGAGTGCCACAGGATGGACATTTTCGAATCAACATAGAAGGGGTTAATCTGAACGTCCGTGTATCACTGATTCCTACCGTATTTGGTGAGAAGGCGGTACTGCGTTTGCTGGCTTCGGCATCCAATATTGATCACATGGGTACTTTCGGAATGACAGAGAAGAATTATACACTGGTACGTAAGATGCTGCAGTCGCCGAACGGTATCATATATCTGACGGGTCCAACCGGCTCCGGTAAGTCTACGACATTATATATGATATTGGAGGAACTGGCAAAAAGGGATGTAAATATATCCACGATAGAGGATCCTGTAGAAAAGAATGTTGCAAAGCTGAATCAGATGCAGGTGAATAATGTAGCCGGACTGACTTTTGAAGTCGGTCTCCGTGCATTGCTCCGTCAGGATCCTGATATTATCATGGTGGGAGAAACGCGTGATGCAGAAACGGCATCAATTTCCGTTCGTGCAGCTATTACCGGACATCTGGTACTTTCTACGCTTCATACCAATGATGCAGCATCCTCGGTTGTCCGCTTGATTGATATGGGTGTAGAGCCTTATATGATTGCCAGCTCTCTGGTCGGAATTGTGGCACAGCGTTTGGTTCGTAAGGTTTGCCCATTCTGTGGAGAGTTTGGCCCGATGACAGAGGAAGAGGCTGGTATAGCAGGTGTCCATTTTCCGCAGGTAAAGCATGCAAGAGGTTGCAGAAATTGTAATAATACAGGATATAAGGGAAGAATATCCATCCATGAGATTCTGTTGGTAGATAAAAAGGTTCGTGAAATGATTACCAAGGGGGCCTCTGTGGAAGAAATCAAACAGTATGCGATAGAAGAGCAGGGTATGAGCACTTTGAAACAGAGTGCATTGGCTTTAGTGGAAGACGGAACAACAACAGTTCAGGAACTGCTACGGGTTTCTTATTATGAATAATACTGTATAGTTCATTAATACAGCAGTAATTATCGGGATTGTCGTAATTTGACAATCCCAATTTTTCTTTATATTTTTAAAAGAATGATAGCACCAAGAAAACTCTTGAAATGTATAGCAATATCGGGTTATAATATGAAATGAATGTCAGTGGGTACTATGATATATAACATTGCTGCATTTGGAATGAAATGGACAGTGCTTTTGTGCATGTCCTGAAAAGAGGTATGATTGTGGTTGACGAGAAGAAAGTTGGACTAATGACAAAGGTTGCGATTTATGAAAAACATGAAAAACATCGTAATCTTGTTATGAGTAGGTATTATCAGACGGATTATGTCAGATATAATGTGCTTAAAACATGGGTGGCGGCAACTGTGGCATATTGGACTATTGTCGGTTCATATGTATTTATGAAATTTGATGAGTTGCTGGCTAAAGTTAATGATATAGATTATTTTGACCTGATGTATAAAATATTAGGTGCATATGCCGTGTTCTGTATCATTTATTTTTTATTTTCCAGCATGGTATATCATTATAGATACATAAAATCGAAACCCGGACTTGTAGAGTATAATTCCAATCTTCGGGATCTGATTGAGCTGGAAGGCGGTCCGATGCACCATGGAAAGCTGGCAGAGAGTGCCAGAGTCAGTACAGGAGGACATGGTAATCCGGCGAAAAAGCAGACTGCCGAGGGCGGTACATCTCAGAAAAATACGAGTACCCGTGTGAATCGTTCTGAAATAGTGAAGCAGCGGATTCAGGAGGAAGAACGGCGGAAAGAGGCTGAGATACTGGAAAATGTGAAACAGCGTAACGCGCGTATTGCTGCTCAAAATGAAGAAAAACTCAGACAACAGAGACAGGCTGAGGAGGATCGCCGTCGGATTCAGGAGAGAAGAAGACAGCTGGAGCAGGAACAGATGGAAAAAATCAGGAATGAGCGTATGCAACAGATGCAGCGTGAAAATCATGTTTACAATAATTATACGGGCAACAAAGAAGGGAGAGATATATAAATGACAGGACTGTTGACAGTCAGAGATGCGATAAGGGACTTTTTAAGAAAATATGATGAAATAACGACACCTCTGTTCCGTTTCGTTGTTGCATTGATTATGTTTTTATCTATTAATTCCATGTATGGGTATGCATCTTTGTTTGATAAAGGAATTGTAGTATTTTTGATGTCTGTCATATGTGCACTGGTTTCTGATACCGTGGTTGTACTGCTGGGCGGAGTTGTCATTTTAATTAATACACTTGGAATATCTGTTGAAATAGGAGCATTATTTTTAATACTCTTTATATTGATGTACTGCATGTATATGAGGATATTTCCGGATTGTAGCTGGATATTGGCTTTTGTGCCGATTATGCTGATGCTGAAATTATATTATGCGGTTCCGCTGGTAGTGGTTATATTTGCCGGAGCATCCGGAATTGTGCCAACTGCATTTGGAATCGTACTCTATTATTTTTCTGTATGTGTAAGAGAAATTCAGGACGGAAATATGTTGGAAGATGAAGATTTTCAGGCATATACATATATTGTTGACGGTATAATAAAAAATAAGGAAATACTTGCCATGATTATTACTGCAGCAGTTGTGATATTATTAGCATATATCATATATGTTCTGCCGTTTGACTATTCATGGTATGTTGCAATCGGTGTAGGCGGGCTCTGCAATATTTTATTTACTTTTATTGTGAATGCGGCAGTTGGAGTTCAAACCTCTGCAGGAAGCGTATTGGGAGGATCCCTGCTTGGTATTGTACTCGCATTGTTTATACAGGCATGCAAACGAGTTGTGGATTATTCCAGAAAAGAGACGGTTCAGTTTGAAGATGATGATTATTATTATTACGTTAAAGCTGTTCCGAAATTCAATATGGGAAAATCTGCAAAGCCGAAGAATGTCAGCAATGCAGCTCAGGAAACACACAAAGGTGTGAATGAGGGTTCACAGAACAGAAATGTGCAAAACAGAAATACGCAGAATAGAAGTGCACAGACAGAAAATGCACAAAATAGAAGTACACAAAATAGAAATGTACAAAACAGAAACGGGCAGAATAGAAGTACAAAGACAGGAAATGTACAGATGAATGACAACCGGGACAGAGTAAGGTAATTGACCGGATAGATAATGGGGTGGGCTTTTGAAAAAGTTATTGACAGCTTTAAGCACTAACTTTGATTGGTTTTATGTTCCGCATATTACCATAACAGATATAATAGAGATTATCATATTGTCGTATCTTTTATATCATGTGATTTTGTGGTTTAAAAAAACAAGGGCTTGGACTTTGTTTAAAGGTATTGCGGTATTGATTGTATTCATGGGCGTGGCAGCCGTTTTTCGGCTGAATACAATTTTGTGGATTTTCCGTAATACAATCAATGTTGGAATTATTGCGGTTATTATTCTGTTTCAGCCGGAGCTTCGACGGGCACTGGAGGAGCTGGGACGAAAAAATATTATATCCGATGTTTTAATTCGGGATGATAAGAGTGATAAAAAGGATCGTGTGAGTGATAAAACAATTCAGGAGCTGGTTTCAGCCGCTATCTCCATGAGTAAAAATAAGACCGGGGCATTGATTGTGATTGAACAGAATGTTGCCCTCGGAGAATATGAGAGCACAGGTATCAATATCGATGCAGCTATATCAAGTCAGTTGCTGGTAAACATTTTTGAGCATAATACACCGTTACATGATGGTGCAGTGATTATTCGTAATAATCGAGTTGTGGCGGCAACATGTTATCTTCCGTTGACGGGAAGAAACGATCTCAATAAGGATCTGGGAACGAGACATAGAGCAGCAGTTGGTATCAGTGAGGTTTCGGATAGTATGACATTGGTTGTATCGGAGGAGAACGGCACCATATCTGTGGCACAGGCCGGCGTTCTGTATCGGAATCTGGATGCTGAATCATTAAGAAAACAATTAGCCTCATTGCAGACGAGAACAACTGATTCGAGACGCACCAGAAAAAGAGGAGGGAAAAAGAATGAAAAGAAAGTTTCTAAATA
>CAMAMD010000020.1 GCA_945836785.1 uncultured Clostridium sp. | reverse complement strand
TTTCGACAATTATATCCAGTATTTTTGCAGTATTTGTCGGAAGCCTGTTGTTCATTGCGTTTCTGAGAATAACAGGAATTAACTTTTCTGTACCAGGCAATAGAAATCCGGAGGATGGTTTGATAGAGGGAACCTTGTATTACAGACTGACAGAGAACGGACATCCGGTATGCAGTCTGTGCCTGATGATATTTGTTTTTTCGATGACTGCTATACCGTGGTCGATGCTTGCACTTGTTATGAGTAGATATATAAAAAATAAGTATGCAATTATAATATGTCCTTTCATGGTGCAGAAATTACTAATCTTTTTGTGCTATCCGTTTGATTTTTTGTATTATTTCAGCCCTCTTACATGGAATGTATTTACCAATCCCATGATATGTACCGCCGGTGGGGGACTTGTGTACGAACTGATTGTACAGATAACCATTATCGTTGTGTGTAGTATTGCACTGCTGTTTGCTTTTAGGAGGCGATACATATATGGTTAGATATGTTTCAAATCGGATATTTACGGGAACGTTTTTTTTGGGGGTAACGCTGATGCTTGCATATCTTATGTTCTCGCTTGGCGGGATGATAGGGAATGTAAAGCTAAGTATGTATGAGGTGTATATCCTGTTTATGAATTCGGAGTCGGACATGATATTTGTGATAATATCAATGTTAATTGCGATGGACTATCCTCTGATTGGAAACAGGCAAAACGTTATTATAAGAACAGGTTGGAAACGTTGGCTGCGTTATGAAATAGTTTCTTTGATATCGGCAGAAGTAATATTCGGACTATTCATTGCTCTTGTTGTTTTTTTGCTCTTTCCGTCTGTCGATGGCAGCTGGAACCTTGATTTTTTTATCGGCTTTGTAAGTCGTGGAACAGCACTTTCGTGTAATCTTGGGACTGTTGATAATCTGGCAGGATGGGTACTGTTTAGCTCCGTGCATAGTGCCTTTTTGGTGACCTTTTTCGCACATGCTTTACTGGGGATTATCTGCGGACTTGTCTGCTTTATATTTAATATGGGAAACCATAAAATATATGGCGTCATCCTGCTTGCTGTGGTGAAATTTATGCCGAATATTGTAAATCGTTTATTATATGTGATCGGAAATTCAAAGGTATGGTATATCTTTTCGTATTTTGACATTTTTCAGATATCAAAAATATCGTCCATGAAAATGAAATGTTATGGGGGTTATCTGTTATCCTCTCAGGTGATTGCCTGGCTTTTGTTGCTAATTGTGGTTTTAGTAGAAATCATTATGTTACGGAGGCGGAAATGTCTAAGATAGAAGTTATAGATGTATGCAAGGCATACAAAAAAGAAAGCGTTTTAAATAATATTAATTTTTTTGTTAATGAAGGAGAAATATTTGGAATTGTCGGGAGAAACGGTTCGGGGAAAACGGTTTTAATGAAGATAATCTGTGGTATTACCGCACCTGATACAGGAACCGTCAAGATTGATGGAAAGGTGATAGGAAAGGATTTGGATTTTCCGCCGGATACAGGAGCGATAATTGAGCAACCTACTTTTATCCAGTTTGCTTCGGGTTATAAAAATCTGAAATATTTGGCGGATATCAACAAAAAAATAGGCAGGGATGAGATATATGAGACGATGAGAAAGGTCGGACTTGATCCGCAATCCAAGAAATGGCTGGTTCATTATTCGCTTGGAATGAAGCAGCGTCTTTCTATTGCACAGGCAATTATGGAAAATCCGAAGCTTATAATATTAGATGAACCCATGAATGGTTTGGATTTGGATGCGGTAAAACAGATGCGGGATTATTTGAGAGAATTGAAACAAAATGGCAGGACAATTGTTTTATCCTCCCATATTCAGGAGGATATAGAGGTTCTGTGTGATCATGTGATTGAGCTTGACAGAGGGAGTATAGTGAATGCCAGATAAAGGGAATTTTTATCCGCCGTTTTTTTTTGGAATTGGCATGAACCTTGGTGATTATAGCATTATAGATGTGCTGAAATGGTTGACGGTTGTTGGTGCTTTTTATATTATAATTGTTTCGGTTAATGGATATTATAAAGAAATGGCTTATAATGCGCAGATAATCAGATATGGCTCTTACAGAAGGTGGATGTTCAGATATTTGTTTACATTGGGCATAGCATGCTTTTTGCTTTCCATGTTCGATTATATTATTTTTGCTTTGAATTATGAATTTTTGTTATGCATTTGTACGGCGTTTAATATGACTGCCAGCTTTATCTTTAAGGGGGTCTGCTTATTTCATATTTCCAATCGCAAAAATTATAATTTTTGGGTATGTATATTTTTTGTGTTTGAAATAGGAAGTGTTTATTACCATGAGTGGAGTCGATGGAATCCTTTTGCATGGTCAATGGCTTGCAGAGCTGATGTAATCACTGCACAAGGGTTTAACATATATATTGCAGTTGCATTTGAAATTATTGCGATTTTTTGTGTTTTTATTCTGAGAACGAAAAAAGGTACAGTAACATACAAAAAATAATACAGGAAAAATAAAGGGTTTGTTCTTATAGAGTAAATGATATATAATAGGCACAAATGAAAATTGTCAGGAGGAGAAAAACATGAAAGTTACAATTTCGGATGCAGTAAAGTACATAGGTGTAGATGACAGGGACATCGATTTATTTGAAAGTCAGTAT
Source organism: uncultured Clostridium sp. (assembly GCA_945836785.1). The sequence goes on along the minus strand of CAMAMD010000020.1, from coordinate 10,750 downwards.
ATTGTGCCAAATGGTATATCATATAATTCATATTTGATTATGGATGAAAAGATTTGCCTGATGGATACAGTGGATGGACGAAAGACTGCAGAGTGGGAGAAAAATCTGCTGGATGAACTTGACGGAAGAAAGGTCGATTATTTGGTGATTCAGCATCTTGAACCGGATCATGCGGGAAGTATTTTAAGGGCTATTGAATTGTTTCCTGATATGATTCTGGTGGGAAATGCAAAGACGTTTTCCATGCTGCCTCAGTTTTTTGATGTGGATATAACAGGAAAAACGCTGGTGGTAAAGGAAGGCGATACACTTACACTTGGTTCACATACACTGAATTTTGTGATGGCACCTATGGTACATTGGCCGGAGGTTATGCTGACATATGAGAGCAGTGAGAAGATTCTGTTTGCAGCGGATGCGTTTGGAAAATTTGGTGCTTTAGATACAGATGAAGATTGGGCATGTGAGGCAAGAAGATATTATTTCAATATTGTAGGTAAATACGGTGCACCGGTACAGACCTTGTTGAAAAAGGCAGCAGCTTTGGATATTGCGGTAATTTGTCCGTTGCACGGTCCGATTCTGACAGAAAATCTGGAATATTACATAGGTCTGTATGATACGTGGAGCAGCTATAAGCCGGAAAATAAGGGTGTGTTTATTGCATATGCGTCCATTCATGGTAATACAGGTAAGGCGGCTGAGAAGCTGGGAGAGATTCTTCGGGCGAAGGGTGAGGAGAAAGTTGTCGTCAGTGATTTGGCCCGTGAGGATATTGCTGAGTGTGTGGAGGATGCGTTCCGCTACGACAGGATGGTGTTGGCAGCATCAAGCTATGATGGAGGTGTATTCCTGCCGATGCATGATTTTCTGACGCATCTTAAAGCTAAGGCTTACCAGAAAAGGACAGTCGGTATCCTTGAAAATGGTTCGTGGGGACCTACAGCGGCAAGAACAATGAAGGGCTTGCTGGAGCAGATGCCGAATGTGACGATTCTGGAACCGTCAGTGACAATCAAATCCGTTATGAAAGATTCGGATATTCCGGCATTGGAGGCGCTCGCAGACGCGGTAATCGAAGCGGGCAAGACAGAATAAAAGAAGATAGAAGAAAGCAAAGATATAGGGGAATGGCATGGCAGGTATATTATATGGTGTGGGCGTTGGACCCGGTGATCCGGAGCTTATGACAATCAAGGCAAAGCGGATGATAGAGACTTGCGATATTATTGGAATTCCAGCAAAAAACAGGGAAACATGTACGGCTTACGGCATCGCACTTTGTGTGGTGCCGGAGATTGCCGATAAGGAAGTTATTTCTGTGCCGATTCCGATGACAACAGATTCAAGTGTTTTGGAGAGAGCATACCGGGAGGGCTGTGATGTACTGATAAAGCAGCTTGATCAGGGGAGGAACATTGCCTTTTTAAATCTGGGTGATCCTACAGTCTACGGAACCTATATGAATATTCACAAGTACGTGATACAGTCAGGACATCAGGCGGAGCTTGTAAACGGAGTTCCGTCTTTTTGTGCTGTCGCTGCGGAGCTTTCCATACCACTTGGCAGCAGGAATGAGGCGGTACATATACTGCCGGGATATTATGCAGTGGAGCGGATGTCGGATGGGCATGGACGACAGCTCTCTGATGAACAGGAACTTTCCGTTGAACAAGAGATTTCCGGCAGACTGAGACTGCGGGACTATCTGGAGCAGGGTGATACGGTGGTGCTAATGAAATCGGCAGGGAATATGGATAAGGTAAAGCAACAGCTTGGTGAACTTTCGGAGCAGGGAATATGCAAGGCTTATGCTGTGAGCAACTGTGGATTAAAGAAGCAGGTTATTTGCCGGGATATCCGGGAACTCCCTGCGGATGTGGGATATTTTACAACGATTGTGGCACGGAAAGATGAAGTGGAAAATATGCAATAGTCTTAATATATACTTGTTATGTTGGCTATTGAAAATAAAATTATTATAGTGTACACTACAATAAGTATAAAATGTACGACTGTGAAATATGGCAGGATATGGCGGTTGCTATGTTCTGCCATTTTAATCTATGATACAGATATTGAGAAAGGGAGTTTATACAGTATGAAGACAAGTAATGAGTTACGGACTTTACTCCGCAGCATAGACCACAAGGGATATCCAAATTATAAGCAGACGGCGGGAAGCTATCGGTTCGGCAAATTTGATTTATATATCGACCATGTGCAGGGAGATCCGTTTGCATCGCCATCTGCTGTGCATGTGGAAGTTACGCATGCACAGGCACAGTTTCCGGTAGGGTATTACAGGGATAATGCGGTGGCACGCATTGCGCTGCAGGATCATTTGACAAGGCTCTTATCGTCTCAGTTTGAGCAGTATAATTTCAAGGCAAAGGGTTCGGGCAAGAGTGGGTTGATATCCATTACACGGTGCGGACAGGAGGTGCTGGAACGCAGTGCATGTCAGATTACGGATGAGAAGATCATAATGCGTTTTTATGTGGGTTTCCCGGCTTTTGGACGTACAATCAATGCGGGTGAACTGGAAAAAATATTGTTTGAGTTTCTTCCGAAATGTGTGGACAACAGTATGTATTATGTAAACCTTAATAAGCGAAAAGTGGAGTCGGCTGTTTTTCTGGCGGAAGATCAACATGCACTTCGCGAAATATTGCGTAAGGAGCACCTTGTATCTTTTGTGGCAAATGATGCCGTGCTGCCACGAAAGAGCGGAGTGTCGAATCTCCCGATGTCAGACAGTGTACCTTTTGTATCGCCTGCCTCCATGGAGCGCACCTTTACACTGCCTCACAGGGGAGAGATAACAGGCATGGCTGTCCCGGAGGGAATTACGCTTATTGTGGGTGGAGGATATCATGGCAAGTCTACTTTGCTTTCTGCGATTCAGCAGGGGGTATATAACCATATTGAAGGAGATGGCAGGGAATTTGTCATCACAGATGACACGGCAATAAAGCTGCGTGCGGAGGATGGACGTTCCATCCGAAATGTTGATATATCCATGTTCATCAATGATTTGCCGAATAAGAAAGATACAACTGCATTCACGACGGAGGATGCCAGTGGAAGTACCTCGCAGGCTGCAGGCGTTGTGGAAGGAATAGAGGCCGGGACACGATTATTTTTAATCGATGAAGATACCTCTGCGACTAATTTTATGGTGCGGGATGAGTTTATGCAGCAGGTTATCAGCCGGGAGAAGGAGCCTATCACTCCATTTTTGGAGCGTGCAAAGGATCTTTATGAGAAGTCCGGCATATCCACTATATTGGTTGCGGGAAGCTCGGGTGCATTTTTCTATATTGCAGACTATATATTGCAGATGGACTGCTATCATGCAGTTGACATAACTACGGATGTAAAGAAATTGTGCGACAATCATACTGCACCCCGTATTCAGGCACCGAATTACAGGGTACCGGATTTTAAACGTGTCTTACCGGCACACAGGGGAAGCAGTCGGAGGGAATCTGGCAGGGATAGAGGTGGAAGACAGGAGTCCGGCGGAAACAGGCATGAGCACATGAAAGTAAAATCCTTCGGATTGGAATCTTTTTCACTGGACAAGGAGAGTGTCAATGTGCGCTATCTGGAACAGCTTGTCGATACGGAACAGACGACAGCTCTCGCTTATCTTATGCGGGATATTTTGGAGAATAGGCTGGACGGCAAGATGACCGTACAGCAGATTGTCGGATGTGTCATGCAGAAGCTTGATACAGAGGGATTTGCACCGCTTTGTGGTTCTTATATTCCGTGTGGACTGGCAAAACCGCGTGTGCAGGAACTGTTTGCATGTCTGAATCGTTATCGGGGACAATAGGAGGAGTATATGAAGATTGAAGATTATTTAAAAGAACATAAGCTGCTTGCGGATGGTTCGTTCGGTACATATTATGCAAAACAATATCAGACCGAGGAGGCACCGGAGCTTGCGAATATTCTCCATCCGGAGCGTGTGATTGATATTCACGGTGCATATATTGGGGCGGGAGCAGGATTGATTCGGACGAACACATTTGCTTCGAATACAGCGTACTTAAACCCTGATATGGACGTGGTTAGACGTAACATATGTGCTGCGGTTGCACTGGCTGAGCGGGCAGTACAGGAATATGGGAAAGGAATGAGCATTAAACCATATATTGCCGGTGATATAGGTCCGATTCCGATGAATGGTGAGGGAACCCTATACAGGGCAGAGGAAGAATATTATCAGATTGCTAAAATATTTGTAGATGCAGGGATAAGGATTCTTAATTTTGAAACATTTTCGGAGATATCGCATATCCTTCCGGCAATACAGCGTATCCGTCGGGAACACGATGTGTTTATCTCGGTATCATTTTCTGTCAATCAGTTTGGGTATAGTAATGCCGGCTTGTCGGCAAGAAAGTTATTTTCTATTGCGGGAAACATACCGGAAATCAGTGCGGTAGGTCTTAACTGTGGTGTGGGTCCGGGACATATGGAACAGATTATGTCGGGTATCACACTGCCGCAGGATAAATATATTCTTGCACTTCCAAATTCCGGTTATCCAAAACGAATTCGTGGCAGAATAGAATTCTCCGATAATGCGACGTACTTTGCGGATAAGGTGAAGTCTTTGGAACAATGCGGAATCGATATGTTTGGCGGATGTTGCGGAACCAGTCCGGTTTTTATTCGACATCTGGCTGAGACGCTGGAGCTTGAGCATCAGGGGAAAAGAACAGGTGAAAAGCAGCAGGACAGGCGGGAAACAAAGGCTGTGCACAGAGGTTTTTTGTACAATGCCGATGGGACACGAAAAAGTAAAAAGCTGATTGCCGTAGAACTTGCGCCGCCTTTTAATGCGGATGATGGAAAGCTTCTTGATGCTGCATACACATTGAAAGATGCCGGTGTGGATGTATTGACATTTCCGGATTCACCATCGGGTCGGACCCGGGTGGATTCTGTACTGATGGCAGAAAAGGTGAGACGTGAGACCGGAATGCATGTGATGCCACATATTTGTTGTCGGGACAAGAATGCTATTGCGATGCGCTCCACGCTGCTTGGTGCATATATTAATGATATCTATGATTTTCTGATTATAACAGGGGATCCGATACCGACTATGGACAGACAGACTGTAAAAGCGGTCTTCAATTTTGATGCAATTGGCCTGATGAATATTGCAAAGGACATGAACGAAGAAATGTTTGCAGGCATGCCTGTCTCTTATGGCGGTGCTGTCAATCAAGGCAGAAGAAATCTGGATATAGAGATTGAACGTGTGAGACGAAAGATGGAGGCAGGAGCAGAATTTTTCTTGAGCCAGCCTGTTTTTTCAAGGGAGGATGCGGAGAAGTTACGGCATATGAAAGAACAGACAGGGGCATGCCTGCTCTGCGGTATTATGCCGCTCGTCAGCCGGAAAAATGCGCTGTTTATGAAAAATGAGATTTCAGGAGTATCAGTGCCTGACGAAGTGCTTGCAAGATATCCCGAGAACGGAACAAGAGAAGATGGAGAGAATGCCGGTGTTGCGCTGGCCCGCGAGATGATTGCTTACACAGAGGATTTTGCAGATGGTTATTATTTTACATTTCCGTTCAATCGGGTACATATGTTAAATAAAATTTGGAAAGGCAATTCGTGAGAATGAGGAGGAGACAGTGTGGAGACAGGTAGTTTGCCTGTAGAAATACAGGAAAAGAAAAGGGGAATATCCGGCAGTACACTTAAGCTGATAGCGATGGCTTCGATGTTGATTGACCACACGGCGGCGAGTATCCTGTATCGTATGATTGTGTCAAATCCTGCAAATTTTGATGTGCTGGGGCAGGTGAAAATGACGCCGATTTGTATCGTCTATTTTGTAATGCGGGGCATTGGAAGATTGGCATTTCCGATTTATATTTTTCTGCTGCTTGAGGGCTTTGAACATACCAGAAACAGGTGGAAGTATCTGGGTAGAATGGTGATGTTTGCACTTGTTTCGGAAATCCCGTTTGATATGGCGTTTTCGTTTGGGAATATGGGAACCCGGTATGTGTTATCGGGGCATGTTCTGGAGTTTTCATATCAGAATGTATTCTGGACGCTGAGTATCGGTATGCTTACGATTATCCTGATAGATAAGGTTGGGAATTTAAAGATTGAGCCTGTCGGTAGATTCTGGCTACAGTTTATTATAGCTGTTCTTGGCATGGGACTTGCCTTTGTTATGAAGACAGATTATGACGCAGTGGGGGTTCTTGCAATTGTAGTAGCATATATACTGCGGAAGAAACGTGTTGCACAGATGCTTGGCGTTTGTATATCCCTTGTTTTTGCGGGCTTGATGGAGGAGATTGCACTCATCGATATACTTCCGGTGGCATATTACAATGGGCAAAGGGGAATCAATCTGAAATGGATATTTTATGTATTTTATCCGGCTCATTTGCTTATACTCTTTTTTATCTGTGCATGCATGGGCCTGTAAGCTTATGATACAAAACAGATACACGAATTTTGTAAAATTAAGAATGATTTATAATTAATTACAAGGGGAAAAAGGGTGAAAAAATGATTCATATACTGGTTGTTGACGATGAATATCCTATCGCCAACCTGATAAGGGAAACTTTGGAAAATGCAGGCTATAGCTGCCATTGTGAGTATGATGGAGAGAGTGCGGCAAATGAAATAGAAAAAAATGTCTATGATCTGGTGCTCCTTGATGTTATGCTACCTAAAATAAATGGCTTCGAATTGATAGAATATATCAGGCAGTACAATGTGCCGGTTATATTCCTCACGGCCAAAACCGATGTCAGAGACAGAGTGAAGGGGCTTCGGCTCGGGGCAGAGGATTATATTATAAAACCATTTGACACAACGGAGTTAGTGGCAAGGGTTGAAGTGGTTTTACGACGCTTTGAGAAATATACGGAAAAGCTGTATGTTCTGGACATGGAGATAGATACGGCATCAAGACGCGTGACAAAGGCCGGAGTTCCTGTTGAGCTTACTTATAAGGAATTTGAATTGTTGCTGCTTTTGGTGAAAAATAAAAATATCGCTCTGTACAGAGAGATAATTTATGAAAAGGTATGGAATGATCCGTTTACGGATGATACGCGGACGGTTGATCTTCATATCAATAGAATCAGGAAGAAACTGGGGCTGGAGAAGCATATTCAAACCGTATTTAAAGTGGGATACCGGTTTGTGGAGGATGTTGAGTAGACGATGAAGATATCTTTGAAGATATTCGTATTTACATATTGTGTCATGATGTGCATCACCGTAATCGGTGGATTTGCACTGGTAAACTATCTTTATAAATCTGATATGAATCAGGCCATGGATGCTGCCATGGAGAGCAATGAAGTATTATATACCTATATTTCTACGCTGGACGATATACCGGATAACGGTTATGCAGAGTATTCACTGACCGGTTTTGTGCAGAGGATGTCTGGCATGAAGGATGGGGGAAGAAACGTCTTTGTGGGCGGTCGGGCTGCATGGAGAGAAAAGGTTGTTCTGCCGGGATACGCAGATTTGAAAGATGGACAAGTAATATCGTGTGTCATTGAGGAAGATGACAGAAAAATGATACAGGTTACCAGTAGATGTGACAATAACTATATCATCAATTATTACGATATTACCGGAACGCTGGAACAGAGAGATCGGAATTATCATTTATATCGTCAGGTGATTATCGTAGGGTCAATGGTAATCGCAATTGTACTGTACATTTTCTCATGGTATATTACGAGACCGCTGTCACAGGTTACACGTATGGCAGAACAGATATCGATGGGCGATTATTCTGTACGTACGGATGCGGATTATAAAAAAATGAAATCTTATGAGGTAGCAAAGCTTGGTGAGACGCTTAATGTGCTGGCAGAGCACACGGAGCAGCAGATTGCTGAGCTTGAGGACATGGCAAGGAAAAAAGAGGATTTTGTAGGTAATTTTACACATGAAATAAAGACGCCTCTCACATCTATCATAGGATATGCGGATTTGCTCAGAACCTATGATTTACAGCCTGAGAAGAGACGTCAGTACAGTAATTTTATATATAATGAGGGTAAGCGTCTGGAACAGTTGTCTATCAATCTTTTACAGCTTATCGTTATGGGAAGAACTGAATTTGTGATGACGGAGCAAAGAACCACGGCATTGTTTGAAAGGTTGGAAGATGCAGTACATTTCTCGGGGGAAAAGTATCATGTGAATCTTCAGATGGAATGCGAAGAGGCAAGCATCTGGGTGGAACCGGTGCTGCTCACTGCTGCTGTCATTAATCTGGTTGACAATGCCTGTAAAGCCTCGGAAGAAGGGCAACGCGTACACATTTACGGGAAAAATCAGGGAGAAAACTATGAAATTGTGGTAGAAGATTCGGGAAGAGGAATTCCACAAAATGAGCTGGATAAGATTATGGAACCATTCTATATGGTAGATAAATCCCGGGCGAGAAGTCAGGGTGGTGCAGGACTGGGCCTTGCTTTGTGCAAGCGAATAGCAAACCTGCATGGCGGAGACATTCGGATTGAGAGTGAGCTGGGACAAGGAACTAAGGTCAGCATCGTGATACCGGTAAAACAAGCTTCTATGGAAAATTCTATGGAAAAGTCAGGAGGTGAGAAGAACGAAACGAGAAAGACAGAGCGGGAAAATGAATTTGAAACACAAGCATGAAAATGGTCTGACAGATAAAATATGGGAATATATAAAAACAATCGTCGTTATTCTTCTGCTCCTTGCGGTGACATTAGTGGCACTGGAAATACCGAGAGGATTTTATGAACATTCGGATGAGCAGCTGATGAATCAGGTCATAGAAAACAGCTATTCTATCAGCGTAGTGAAAGAACCCATGAATTTATCGCAGAAGATAGAGGCACTGCGGGAGGATGACAGTATTGTTGCGGAGAAAAAAGAGATTCCCCATACCGAAGAAACGGAACAATGGGTGGAGTGCATGATTGACGAGATAAAAGTACTGTTAGATTATGGCTGGCAGGATGAAATGGTTCATATATTGGAGGATGATGAAACAGATAAAACGCTACATTATATAGAAATTATTCAGGTGAAAGATGATAAAATATATTCGTATGATGTAGGAATGTTAAATTTTTATAACGTTTCTGAATATGCGATGCTTGCACCGGGTATGATTTTATTTGACACGGAGACAGGGAAGATATTATATCTGGAAACAATTCTGGATGAATATATGCAGGATGTCGGTTATACAGATGCAATCTATGATCCAAGTACATTTTATGAGGTTACCATTGATGAAGATTCGTATGGTGTATATAATGAAGATGTTGAAACTTACATAACGGATGCTGGCAATGCCGCATTGGAGGAGAAGGTTTCAGAAGAAAAACAGGATACTGGTGCGAAATTTACTTCGTTTTATGAGACATTGACAGAATATTACGGACAGCCGTTAGATGATGACGATTATCCGTTTTTGTCAGGATATGCGGTTTGCGTCTGTCCGTTTAGTGTGGATGATGTATCCGGAAAAACCATGACTGCAATTTATGATTATTCATACAAGTATTATTTAAAGCTGTATTAATGCAGGAATACAGAAACTGAAAATTGAATAGAGTGTAGTGAGGAAGTTTGAAAAAAGGTTTTGTCTATGTGTATGGAATTTACGAAATACCACAGTCTGGGTAATGATTACCTGGTTTATGACTGTAACCGTAATAAACGGACACTCACTGCGGATGCAATCCGGGCAGTATGCCACAGACAGTATGGTTTTGGGGCGGATGGTATACTGCTCGGACCTTTTTTTACCCGGGAGGGTATACGATTGCAGATATTTAATCCGGATGGAAGTATGGCAGAAAAAAGTGGAAATGGACTTCTTATTTTTGCCAAATATTTAAAGGATGCGGGGTATATTCAGAAGAAAGAATTCGAGCTTTTGATTGAAAAAAAAGAGGGAGAGGATGACGCAACAACTGCCGTTCAAATCAGATATAATAATGAATTGGGAACCAGTATGACAGTAGGAATGGGGAAGCTGTTATTTACACCGGAGGAGGTGGGTTGTTCCTACCGGCCAGAGGAGATAGATGATGCACAGGAGTATGAACTGGTGGATGTGCCGCTTAAATTTGGAAATTATACATATCGGTGCACCTGCGTGTCCATCGGTAATCCGCATTGTGTTTTGCCGTTTAAGACTGTGACAAAAAGCATTGTTTGTGATGTGGGGGAGAAAATAGGGAATTCGGCATACTTTTCAAAGGGGATAAATACGCAAATCGCACAGGTAATAGATCACCATAACATACAGATAGAAATATATGAGCGAGGGGCAGGTTATACACTTGCTTCCGGCAGCAGTGCGTGTGCTGCCGTGGGAGCGATGCACAAAATGCGTTTTGTGGATTCCAAGGTGTGGGTGCATATGCCCGGCGGGAAGTTGCTTGTAAGCGTGGATGAGGCATGGAATGTGGAAATGACCGGAACAGTTTCCTCTATAGGAACCATGCGGCTTTCAGCGGAGTATATGCTGGAGCATGGATTGTGAACCCAGATTGGGCGTATAGGGGAGATACAACGTATCAAATAAAAAAATATAAAGACTGCTTGACAAATAAAATAATATGGAATATTATAGTGATATCAAAATGATATCAACAAGATACGAGGGAGGTATTCTATATGAGTGAAGAAACAAAAGCAAACTTAGATGGTGTTGAGGAAAAAGAGATAA
>CAMAMD010000019.1 GCA_945836785.1 uncultured Clostridium sp. | reverse complement strand
CAGAATCGGAGTCAGAGCCAGAACCGGAACCAGAACCGATAACGGCATCGGATATAGACAAATCTGATACTGCGTCATTCCCTGCAGAAGAGCTGATTGATTCTGCGTTCGCTCCTGAACCGGAAGGAACAGGTCTGACAAATGAGGCCATAGATGAATCAGTGCGTGAGGCGATGGCTATGGGAGCTGCTGTGTCTGGTATTGGAGTTGGATTGTCAGCGGCAAGCATGTTTGGCGTGCGCGAGGAATTGGAGAGAGGAAATAAGAAAAACAGACAGAGATCTGTTGTGCCAAGCACAGATGATTTCTTCTGGTTTAATAGGATGGACGTGGCAGAAAAACCATCCTATAAGACGGCGGAGATGTACTATCATTATTTCGATACAGCAAAGGATTGTATAGATGATTTGCTGATAGAAATGTATGATTGTGCGTTGGTCAGAACAGAGGAAATCAGATATATTGCTTATGGAATTGAACCGAGAGCGATTTCGATGAAAGAGATATTATCATCGGGAAATTACACAAGTCAGCAGAAATTAAAAGAACCTACCACACAGGATCTGGTTCGTATTTATGAGAAGTGGTGTGGTTATGTGGATAAGCTGTTCGACAAAGTTGAAATACACGCAGATGCATATACGATAGATGAAATCAGACGTTTGTTATGTGAGTTTGGCAGAAGTGACGTAGATGTATTGCTGGAGGGAAAATAAGAATTCCGGTGGAGGCTGGAGATGGATATTTATATACCGACATTGCAAAATAAAGATTTGATGGATCGTTACCTGAAATATAATACGTTTCGCGGATGCGAGCTTGCTCCCGCCAATCCGATTTTGTGGAGTGAACATTATAATACACGGTTTGTCATTATTGAAGATATGCTGTCCTTCTGCAGATTGAAAAATGGGGAGCCGATATGTTTTTCGTTTCCGGTCGGACCGGGTGACAGAAAAAAGGCGTTTGATGCCATTGCAGATTACTTTGAGAAAAAAAACAGGGAGTTTTCCATGTATATGGTTGAGCCGGAAATGTTTGATCGTATTGAACAGTGGTATCCGGGAACGTTTGAAATACGATATGACAGGGATAGTGCAGATTATCTCTACGAGACGGAGACTTTGGCAAATCTGGCAGGCAAAAAGCTGCATGGGAAGCGAAATCATATCAATCGTTTTATGGAAAATTATCCGGACTATGTGTATGAACGTATAGATGATGCAAATTGGAAAGAATGTCTGGAACTGGCATATGACTGGGCAAAGAAAAATATTGCAGAAGAAACAGAAAAACAACTGGAAGATAAAAATTATGAGAGCTGTGCTTTAGAATTTGCCCTTCGATATCGGAAAGAGCTCGGACTTACAGGTGCTCTAATCAGAGTTGATGGGAAGGTTGTTGCTTTCACTTTGGGAGGACCGTTGACAGAAGATACATTTGACGTGAATTTTGAAAAGGCATACGCAGAGATTCAAGGCGCATATGCAATGATTAATCGTGAATTTGTCAGAAGAGAATTGATGGGTTATAAATATGTGAATCGGGAAGAGGATATGGGCGTGCCGGGACTTCGACATGCGAAGACATCCTATCAGCCGATATGTCTGGTTGAGAAAGGAATTGTCAGTAAAGCAAGGGTATCGTAAGACGAAAATCTATCGACAGCCTTGCTTTTTATTATGCATATTTTATGGTAATGTGATATACTTATGAAAGATAAATGAGACTTTTTTGAGTCAATGCATCATGACATGATGTTTCATCTGAATGGAGAATAGGAGACGAGAGACATGAAACTATCAGAGTTGAAACAGGGACAGGCAGGAAGGATAACAACAGTAGGCGGAGAAGGTGCACTGCGTCAGCATTTCCTGGACATGGGGGTGATTCCGGGTGTTGAAATCAGTTACATAAAGGCAGCACCGATGGGGGATCCCATAGAGTATCGTGTATGGGGATATGAGTTGACACTTAGACTGGATGATGCGAAAAAAATAGAAGTGGAAGCGGTTACCGGGCGGGAAAAATCCGAAAAAGATTCTGCTGAGGGCGATGTGAATTCTCGGGAAAAGACACATGCCAAACATCATCCCGGATTGGGAGAGATGGGAATCTACCATGTAAAGCAAAAGGGTGAGACACTGTCGGAGGATGAAATCATTACTTTCGGGCTGGCAGGCAATCAGAACTGTGGGAAGACGACACTGTTTAACCAGCTTACAGGTTCCAACCAGCATGTGGGCAACTTTCCGGGGGTTACGGTGGATCGGAAAGACGGGCAGATCAGAGGCAAAAAAAATACATTAGTAACTGATTTACCGGGTATTTATTCTATGTCACCCTATACCAGTGAGGAAATTGTAACCAGAGAGTTTTTTCTTTCAGACAGACCAAGGGGCATCATCAATATTGTGGATGCTACAAATATTGAACGAAACATGTATCTCACGATGCAACTGATAGAGCTTAACATTCCGATGGTTCTTGCACTCAATATGATGGATGAGGTGAGAGAAAACGGCGGAACCATCAATGTAAATGAGCTGGAGGATGTACTTGGTATCCCTGTTGTTCCCATTTCGGCAGCAAAAAATGAAGGAATTGATGAGCTGATTGACCATGCTATGCATGTGGCAAAGTACAGGGAACGCCCGGGACGAAATGATTTTTGTGATGCCAATGGTTCGGATGGGGGTGCCATGCACAGGTGTCTTCATTCCATTATGCATCTGATAGAAGACCATACGCATAAATACGGGATACCCACCCGATTTGCGGCAAGCAAGCTCGTGGAGGGGGATAAGCTGATTTTGGATAAGCTCCATCTTGACGAGAATGAACAGGAAACACTGGAACATATCATAAAACAGATGGAGACAGAGAGTGGTATGGACAGAATGGCAGCCTTGGCCAACATGCGGTTTACATTTATTAAAAAGGTTTGTGATGAAACAGTTGTAAAACCACAGGAAAGCAAAGACCATGTGCGCAGCGGGAAGATTGATCGTATACTGACTGGAAAATATACAGCGATTCCGAGCTTTATTGCAATTATGGCATTTATATTCTGGCTTACGTTTGGTGTTGTCGGAAGCGGTCTATCGGATTTGTTTCAGGCAGGAATTGATAAAGTCGTGGCAGGTCTTGACCGGTTGTTGACGGATGCAAATGTGAACAGAGTCTTACATTCTCTGATTATAGATGGCATCTGTGAGGGTGTGGGAAGTGTGTTGAGTTTCCTGCCGGTCATAGTAATTTTGTTTTTCTGTTTGTCTATCCTCGAGGATAGCGGATATATGGCGAGGGTTGCTTTTGTGATGGACAGCCTGCTCAGAAAGATAGGACTTTCAGGCAGAAGCTTTGTGCCGATGTTAATCGGTTTTGGTTGTTCCGTTCCGGCTATTATGGCGACACGTACACTTCCGTCAGAGCGTGACCGTAAGATGACGATTATGTTGACACCTTTTATGAGCTGTTCTGCAAAGCTCCCGATATATGCATTGTTTGTAGCTGCATTTTTCCCGGGGAAAGGCGCACTTGTGATGACAGGCTTGTATTTCACGGGAATTCTTGTTGCAGTTATATATGCGATTATTTTGGATCATACGAGATTTAAGGGAGAGCCTGTTCCCTTTGTCATGGAATTGCCGAATTATCGTATGCCGGGTATGAAGAGTGTGGGACATCTGATCTGGGATAAGGCAAAGGATTTCATAACAAAAGCTTTTACGATTATATTTATTGCCACGATCGTAATATGGTTCCTACAGAATTTTGATCTTCATATGAATATGGTTTCAGACTCAAGAGACAGTATGCTGGCTGCTATCGGTAGCTTGATTGCACCGATATTTGTGCCGCTTGGATTTGGAGACTGGCGCGTTTCGACAGCTCTGATTACCGGATTTACCGCAAAGGAGAGCGTGGTCAGCACGCTGACGGTTTTGCTGGGAGGAAGTACTGCCGCATTAGATACGATTTTTTCACCATTTACAGCCGTGATTTTCCTCGTGTTTACCTTGTTGTATACGCCATGTGTGGCAGCAGTTTCATCAGTCAAGCGCGAGCTGGGAGTAAAATGGGCTGTTGTGATTGTGATATTACAATGTGTTCTTGCATGGTTGATAGCCTTTGCGGTTCGGCTGGTGGGGTTGGCCGTTGGCCTTGCATAGGGGAAAGCGGAAATGTTTTTACTGGTATGAAACATGCTGTGCGGGTAGTATAATATATATGAGGTTATTTTGCCCGACAGGATGTGGATTGCTATCAGATAGAAATTGAAAAATAGTCTTACCGGGAGAATAAAAATGAAAGAAGTTATGTTGGCTATATGGATTCCATTTCTTGGTACTGCCCTGGGATCCATGTGCGTATTATTTATGAAAGGGCAGTTGAATGACAGGGTTCAAAAAGCGTTATCCGGCTTTGCTGCGGGAATTATGATAGCGGCATCTGTGTGGTCACTTTTGATTCCTGCGATTAATCTGGCTGAGGAGGATGGTAAGGGAAAGATGTCTTTTTTACCCGCTTCGGTCGGTTTTATATTGGGTATATTTTTTCTTCTGCTGTTAGATGAACTGATACCACATCTTCACGTGAATGAGGAAGAAGCAGAAGGACCTAAGGTTTCGTTGAAGAAATCTACGATGCTCATTTTGGCGGTTACGCTGCATAATATTCCTGAGGGAATGGCAGTGGGTGTTACCTTTGCCGGCATGATGGCGGGGGATAGTTCCATTACATTCATGGGGGCAATTGCATTGACCATCGGTATTGCGGTACAGAATTTCCCGGAGGGGGCGATTGTATCCATGCCGGTGTGTGCTTCGGGAGCAGGGAAAGGAAAAGCTTGCCTGTACGGTGTCCTGTCAGGTATTGTGGAACCGATTGGTGCATTGATTACAATATGGCTTTCAAGATATTTGTTGGGAGCTATGCCTTATTTGCTTGCGTTTGCGGCAGGAGCTATGGTATATGTAGTAGTAGAGGAATTGATTCCGGAGTCTGCAGAAGGAGAACATTCTAATATTGGAACCATTGGATTTGCTATTGGTTTTGTGGTTATGATGATACTGGATGTTGCACTCGGATAAAAAGAAAGGAGAGTTATATTATGGACAAAAAGGTTATGAACAAGTTAAGCTACGGATTGTTTGTGCTTACTGCAGAGGAGGAGGGTAAGGATAACGGCTGTATTATCAACACAGCGGCGCAGGTGACAACGACACCAAACCGGGTTACGATTGCGGTAAATAAGAATAATTATACGCATCATATGATAATGCGTACCGGAAAATGTAATGTATCAATTATCAGTGAGGATGCCGAGTTTGAGATGTTTAAACAGTTTGGTTTCCAGTCCGGCGGAGGTATTGATAAGTTTAGCCCGGATTCAGGTATCTGGATGAAAGAAAATAAAGCATCCTGTAAGCGTGCTGCAAATGGTGTGATGTATATTACGAAAGGCTGTAATTCATATCTGTCACTTCAGGTGGTTCAGAAGGTTGATTTGGGAACACATACACTGTTTATCTGTGATGTGACAGACGGAGAAATGATTAGTGATGTACCATCGGCAACCTATGCTTACTATCATGCACATATTAAGACACAGGTACAGAAGGTTGGAACAACTCCGGAGGGTAAAACAGTCTGGAGATGTAAAATATGTGGATATGAATTTGTAGGTGATGAATTACCGGATGATTTTATTTGCCCGATTTGTAAGCATCCTGCAGAAGATTTTGAAAAGGTGACAGCATAATGTTTGAGAGAATTTTATATGTGGTAGCACGTTTGGATGGAGACTATGCGTATCTGCTGCAGATTGAGGAAGATGGAACGATTCTATCCGGCGTTGAAGAAAAATGTGTTGCAAGGGCATTGCTTCCGGGTGATACGGATGAAGGAACAAAACTTGCATATGAGATGCTGGAGTATTCAAAGATAGGATAAAAATATGGTTTTTAAGTCGATTACAAAAAAAGAATCAGGCAGATTCATAACGCGTTATGATGCATGTTATGAAACGGCTGATAAACAGGAAAAAATATATGAGTTAATAAGCCGCGATAGTAATATTACATCTTTTGAGGAACTGCATGGCAAGGAAGCTGATGCGGTTGTCATCATTGCGACAGATGAATCAGGAGAACGGATATTATTGAACAGGGAATTCAGACTTGCACCGGGAGAGTGGGTGTACAATTTTCCGGCAGGTCTGATTGATCCGGGTGAAGAACCGGAACAGAGTGCCAGACGTGAGCTGTGGGAAGAGACGGGTTTGGAACTTTATCAAATTGACGATTTACTTGGAACCAGTTACAGCGCAGTCGGATTTAGCAATGAAACGAATGTATGTATTGTGGGAAGAGCACGGGGAAATTTCCATGCCAGCACTTCAACTGTAGAGGAGATAGAAGCAGGCTGGTATACAAAAGCTGAGGTTCGCAAACTTCTCAAAAATGAGAAGTTTGCGGCCAGAACCCAAGCTTTCTGTTATATGTGGAGCAAAGAAACGCAAGGTTTTAAAAACTCTTAATCCAGTTAATCAGGGAGTCATGATGCGTATTATTGCGGACATCCTGTTTCATCTGGTCTGTTACATAACCGTTTTTCTCCATGCGGGCGATGATTGCTTCCTGCAATCCCGCAATGACGCCTTTTGCATATGCAGCCTCTGCGTCGGAATCATTAACGATATCAGAATGATTATCGTCAGTCGGTTCTGATGCAGAAGGTGTTTCCGGTGTCTGTTCATCAGTGGAGGTATCGGTTTCGGTTACCTGCTCGCAGGAGACGTTATCAATTTCGGTTTGTGGTTCATCCTTGGTGACATCGCATTCGGTCGCCTGCGGTGTGTTTTCAATATCATCCGTTTTCGTCTCTTCTTTTAATACAGGAATTATCATATTTTCTTTATCATCTGTCAGTCTGTTGTATTCTGCTTCAGAAATCCAGATATCACCGGAGCACGCCGGGATGTTCACTACGATATTACCATTTACCTGTGCTACTTTTTCACCTGAAAGAATTCCGATATAGGTATCTGCATTTCCGGCAGGAACAGTCATAACGTAGGAGCTGTCGTCGTTATTTACAGTGATGACGGCGGTTTCGTTTTCAAAGTTTCTGGAATATGCATACTGCCGGTTCATCAGAAGAAGCTCCTTATAATCCCCATAAGAGAGGGCCTTTATTTTTTGACGGGCATGTCCGAGCGATGCAACGGTCTTTGTACAGATATTGTCTGACAGAGCATCTTTATAATCGTCAAGGCAAAGGGCAGGTCTCAGGGAATCATCGGAAAAGCGTTCCTTTCTTCCTTCAATGCCGAACTCGGAGCCATAGTAGATAGATGGAACCCCAGGCAGTGTATAGAGCAGAACATGGACAGGTACATAGTGTGCCTTGTTGACCAGCTTGGTATAGATTCTTTCTACATCGTGGTTATCAACAAAGTTATATAATTTCAGTCCGTCAGGCCTGTTTCCACCCATTTCATAAAGTCGTTTTACAGTATGGGCAATCTCAAAGAAATTATGGTCATTGTGACCGGAGTACAGTGCTTTATGAAGCTGGTAATTTGTTACGGAGTGGAGTGTACATTCGTTCACCCAGCGGCTGTAGTCACCATGTATAACCTCGCCCATGAGCCAGAAATCAGGTTTCACTTCATTTGCCAGATGGCGTAGTGCTTTCATGAAATCAAAGTCTAAAACATCTGCGGCATCCAGTCTGATGCCGTCTATATCAAACTCACTTACCCAGAAACGAATTACATCACAGATATAATCACGGACAGCAGGATTACGCTGATTTAATTTGACCAGCAGATTGTAGCCACCCCAGTTGTCATATGAAAATCCATCATTATATTCATTGTTGCCGTAGAAATTAACATTACAGTACCAGTCTTTGTATGGAGAATTCTCCCTGTTTTTCTGGATATCTTTAAATGCAAAAAAATCACGTCCGGTGTGGTTGAATACTCCATCCAGAATAACCCGGATGCCCTGCTTGTGACATTCTGCCACGAAGTTAGCCAAATCCTTGTTATCTCCCAGACGGCTGTCCAGCTTTTTATAATCAGTTGTCTCGTAACCATGTCCTACAGATTCAAAAAGCGGTCCGATGTAAAGTGCATTACATCCGATTTCCCGTATATGTGAAATCCATGGTATCAATGTATTCAGACGGTGTTCCTGTTCCGTGTAATCGTTTGTTTTTGGCGCTCCTGTAAGCCCAAGTGGATAAATATGATAAAATACTGCCTCGTCATACCAAGCCATTTTAAAATCCTCCTAATTCAAGTATCTTATTTTGTTCCGAATATTCTGTCGCCTGCATCGCCTAAGCCTGGACAAATATATGCATTTTCATTCAGGCATCTGTCCAGTTGTCCGACATAAATCTGGATATCAGGATGTGTTTCAGCCAGATTTTTTAATCCTTCAGGTGCCGCGATGATTGACATGAATTTAATGTTTTGACCGCCGTGGGATTTAATCTGGTTGATAGCATCCACAGCAGAACCTCCGGTTGCAAGCATTGGATCAGTTACAATAATTGTTCTTTCCTCAATCGGTTTTGGAAGCTTGCAGTAGTATTCCTGCGGAAGATGCGTAATTTCATCTCTGTACATGCCGATATGTCCTACTTTTGCAGCAGGTACCAGGGCAAGAATTCCACTTACCATGCCGAGTCCGGCCCGCAGGATAGGTACAACCGCAGGTTTACGCCCGGAGACAACCGGTGTCATACATTTTTCAATAGGTGTCTCAACTTCAATTTCCTCAAGTGGGAGATCACGAAGTGCCTCATATCCCATCAGCATGGCAATTTCTTCTGTCAATTGACGAAATTCATTTGTTCCTGTATTTTTGTCACGCAACATGGAAATCTTATGTTTGATTAACGGGTGATCGAAAATGTGTACGTTAGGATACATGTGATTTACCTCTTTTCTTAATTATTTTCTTCTATTTCCATATTAAATTCATAGTCTTTACCCGGAAGAATTGCATTTAATACAATACCAGCAAATGCTGCAACTGCAATACCGGACAATTCAATATTTACATCTCCTATGGAAAAACTGATGCCAGGTGTTGCTTTGTATTCAATTCCGAGGGCACATACAAGTATGATGGCGGCGATAATCAGATTTCGTGCCTTTGTAAAGTCAACCTTGTTTTCTACCACATTTCTCATACCGATGGCTGATATCATACCATAGAGAACCAGGGAAGCACCGCCTACAACTGCTGCCGGCATGGAGCTTACAATGGCTGCAAACTTAGGACAGAAGGACAGGATGATGGCGAAGACAGCTGCAATACGCATAACCAGCGGATCATATACCCTTGACAATGCAAGTACACCGGTGTTTTCACCGTAAGTTGTATTTGCTGGACCACCGAAGAATGCTGATAAGCTTGTGGCAAGACCATCACCCAGCAGTGTTCTGTGGAGTCCCGGTTTTGCAATATAGTTTCTGTTGGTGGTGGCACTGATGGCTGATATGTCACCGATATGCTCCATCATGGTTGCAAGTGATATTGGTACAATTGTAATGATTGCATTTAAATTAAATTTTGCAAAGTTTGCTGAGTCAAGCGGAAGTCCGATCCAGGCAGCTTCTTTTACAGATGTAAAGTCTACTTCTCCCATGATCAGTGCAACCACATAAGCGCCCAGAATTCCCAACATAATCGGGATGATTTTAATCATACCCTTACCCCAGATGTTGCATACAACGATGATGACGATTGCCACCAGGGCGATAATCCAGTTGGTATCACAGTTGTTTAATGCGGATGGTGCAAGGATAAGACCGATAGCAATGATGATAGGTCCGGTTACAACAGGAGGGAAGAAACGCATTACACGCTTCACACCGAACAGACGGATCAGCCCGGCGACAACCAGATAAACGAGACCGGCAACGACTACACCGCCGCAGGCATATGCAAGCTGGGTGGGATCTACGACTCCGTTTTCCATTGGTGCAACTGCGGCATAACCACCTAAAAATGCGAAAGATGAACCAAGAAATGCAGGTACTTTTCCTCCTGTAATCAGATGGAACAGCAGTGTTCCGAGACCTGCCATGAGCAGTGTGGTGGATACACTCAGACCGGTCAGAAGCGGAACCAGGACGGTGGCACCAAACATAGCAAAAGTATGTTGGAGACCAAGCAACAGGGTTTTCCCGGCACCCAGCTCCTTGACATTGTAGATGCCTTCAACATCTGTCTTGGCATTGTTATCTTTTGACATAAAAAATCCTCTCTTTCTTTTTGATTCGTGTTTTGCATGGCAGTGCTACGCTCAAAAATCATCAGTTTTTTCGCCTCGGGTATTCCCCGTCATGGCACTGCATATTATCTGCACGGATATTATAGCATAGTGAGAGGGAAAAGTGGGCAATAATACTATAAAATTAAAAAATTTTTGTCAGAAAAAATCATAGAAAAATTTTCCGGCAATTGTTAAAATTAATTCATGAGCGGAAATTGAAGTTGGATTTGGTGTCATGTGTGAAAGGAATGTGATTTGTTTGGAACTTGAAAAGGTATTGTCCGGTAAGAAAGTGGTACACAGTAAGCTCGGACAAGGGACGATCGAGGAAATTGAAGAGAATTATGTGATTGTCAGATTTGCAAGAGAAGATAAGGTGAGCAGATTTGTGTATCCGGATGCATTTGAGAGATTTTTGGTACTTGTGGATTCTGATTCGCAGGCTGTTGTGGAAAAGCATCTGCGTATAAAACATCTGATTGATGCAGAACATGAACGGCGTAAGAAAGAACAATTGAAGAAGCTTGATGATGAACTGAAACTCAAACACAGAGAGGAATTAGTTAAAAAGCAGAAGGCTGCCATGGCAAAAATAGCGAGAGAAAAACGTCTGAAAGATAAGAAAAAAGTTATGGCATAGTGAAAGAGGCTATCATATTATACTTGATATGGTAGTCTTTTTCATGTATAACTATTGTGTGACTATAATATGGACACAGGTTACCGGAAAAAGAATGTTACGGCTATAGGCTATACTATAATAGAAAGAATAAAATGATGCAGGATAATTCAGTGTTTCATAAAATATATGATGTAGTGAAATGTATACCATATGGCAGAGTTGCGACGTATGGACAGGTGGCCGAACTGGCAGGTAATAAACGCTGGGCCAGAGTGGTGGGATATGCATTACATGTAAATCCGGATCCTGAACACATACCTTGTTACAGAGTGGTCAATCGCGAGGGACGGGTGTCGGACGCATTTGCTTTTGGCGGGAAGAACAGGCAGATTGAGCTGCTTGAAAAGGAAGGTATAAAATTCATTAACGGATGTGTTGATATGGAACATTTTCGATGGTTTGTACCGAGATTGGGTGAGGACTAGACGCTATGGAAGATATACAGGAAAAACAGAAAATTATTGAGCAATATGCGGAAAAACTTATGCATCTGGCAAGGGATATCATTACTGTTCGTTTTCGCTTTTTTGATACGGCACTGGCCGGAATCCGTCTGGAAAGTAAACCGGGATTATCAGGTTTTGCGACAGATGGGAGCACTTTTTATTATGATCCTGCATATTTACTCAGAACATATATGGAAGAACCTAATGTTGCCGTGAGGCTTTATCTTCATATGTTACTTCACTGCATTTTTTTTCATCAGTATCAGTATGATAAATTGAATGAGAACTATTGGAATCTTGCGTCCGATATCGCAGTAGAGAACATTATATTGGAAATGAATATGCCGGAAGCCTCTTTGTCGAGAGACGGGGAGGAACTTGACAGAATTCATAAGCTTAAACGATGGGTGCCTTCCCTGACGGCTGAAAAGATATACAGAGAGTTTATGGTAAATAATCCGTCCTCTGAGATGGAACAGGAGTGTCGCAGGCTTTTTACCGTGGATTATCATGGAGGTTGGAGAAGTCAGGCTGCACAGGAGGAAGTTATTATAACGGAGGAACAGTGGAAACAGATTTCAGAGCGTATAAAGACGGATTTAAAAGCATTCTCAAAAGATAGAGCAGGTTCGGAAAGCTTGGAGAGTAATATAGAGGAAGCAACGAGAGAACGATATAATTACAGACAAATTTTGGAACGATTTACTGTATCAGGTGAAGAAATTTCTGTCAATGATGATGAATTTGATTATATTTATTATACTTACGGATTGTCAACTTACGGAAATATGCCCCTGATTGAACCGTTGGAGTATAAAGATGTAAATAAAATCAGAGAGTTTGCTATTGTAATTGATACATCGGCGTCATGCCGGGGAGATATTGTACGGAAATTTCTGACGAAAACGTATGAGATTTTGAAAGGGACGGAAAATTTTTTCCATCAGATTAATGTGCACATTATTCAATGTGATGCAGAGATTCAGTCCGACGTGAAAATTTCCTGTGATGCTGATTTTGAAAATTTTATTTCTCATGTTACCCTGAAGGGATTCGGAACAACCGATTTCAGACCGGCATTTGATTATGTCAGTGAACTGCAGGCACAGGGTGAATTTGAAAATCTGAAAGGCATGATTTATTTTACGGACGGATATGGAATATATCCTGAGAGAATGCCGGAATATGATGTTATATTTGCGTTTCTGGAAGAGGATGAAAACAGACAGCCTGTACCGGGTTGGGCTATAAAAGTTGTGTTGGAGGATGAATTATATGAATATTAAACAGGCAAAAGATTACATTAAAAATTCTGTTCAAATTTATCTGAAAAAAGATGAGTTTGGGGATTATCGTATTCCTGTGGTGAGACAAAGACCGATATTTTTACTTGGAGCACCGGGAATTGGCAAGACGGCTATTATGGAACAGGTTGCCCAGGAGCTCGGCATTGCACTTGTATCCTATTCCATGACGCATCATACCAGACAGTCTGCACTTGGCTTGCCTTTTATCAGTCATAAGCGTTATGGCGATATGGAGTATGATGTATCAGAATATACGATGAGCGAAATTATTGCATCAATATATGATACGATGGAAAGCAGTAATGTAAAAGAAGGCATTTTGTTTTTGGACGAAATAAATTGTGTGTCTGAGACGTTGGCACCGTCTATGCTTCAGTTCCTTCAATACAAAGTGTTCGGTAAGCATCAGGTACCGGAAGGCTGGGTGATTGTTACAGCGGGAAATCCTCCGGAATATAACAAGTCTGTCAGAGAGTTTGATGTTGTTACCATGGACAGGCTGAAAGTACTTTCCGTGGAAGCTGATTATGCCACATGGAAGATATATGCCCAGGAAAAAGGCATACACAGTGCTATATTAAATTTTTTGGAAATCAAAAAAGATTATTTTTATCATATGGAAACAACTGCGTCGGGCAGATCTTATGTGACCGCCCGTGGTTGGGAAGATTTGTCTGAGATTATTTCCATGTATGAGGAGGATGGCCTTG
>CAMAMD010000018.1 GCA_945836785.1 uncultured Clostridium sp. | reverse complement strand
GGTCATATGGCATGTATATATGGATAATGGAGGAAAACCGTTTGTGAACGCCGGTTCTTAGCGAGGCAGGAAAGTCCCCAACTCTGTAATACACAATGTGTAAATTACAGAGTTGGGGACTTTTATGTCGAGCTTAGCACCGCTGCGTGAGCAACCGAGCGAGAGCAGGTTTTCCGAATTATCCATATATACATGTCATATGACCTTCGTGCGACAGCCCCTATCACTTTCGTGCACCTTATTTCCTTCTTCAATATATTCATATGAATTAATCATTTTAAGGTCTTTTAAAAATGAATTTGAGATTGTTAGGTAAAATAAAAAAATTAGATAATATCTTCACACTTGACATATAGGTATTCCATTTTACATAAGAAAATAATATAATGCAAAGGTAAAATTAATAAAAATAAGTATGGGAGTAGAAGAATGACACACAAAACACTAGGGAACTTATTATTATTAACAAAGGAGGTGCCTGTATGTATGATTTGGTAGAACACGCAGAGACGATTAATAAGCTGCTCGCCAGATATGGTGTAAAATTCGGGATATATAAGAATAATACATTTAAAGAGCAGTTGTTTCCCTTTGATGCAATTCCGCGGACGATTACAAAGAGTGACTGGGATTATCTGGAAAAGGGATTAAGACAAAGGGTAGATGCGCTGAATGCTTTTTTAAAGGATATCTATACAGAAAAACAGATTATCAAGGATGGCATTGTCCCGGAAGAGTTTGTGATTTCATCATCCGGATATCTGCCTGCCTGCGAAGGAATTATTCCGTCCAAAGGCATTTTTAGCCATATTTCCGGAATTGATCTGGTGCAGGCTGTGGACGGAACCTGGTATGTGCTTGAAGACAATCTGAGAATACCGTCAGGCGCATCCTATCCTTTGATTGCCAGGGACCTGTGCAGGAAGTCCTCACCGCAGTCATTTAAGAAGAATAAGGTATATGATAACCGGGATTATGCTGATATATTGAAGAAAACAATGGATTATGTCAATACGGGAGGCGTCAATGTCATACTCACACCGGGACGATATAATGCAGCGTTTTTTGAACATTCTTACCTGGCTGAGCGGACAAATTCTTATCTGTCTATGCCGGAACATTTGTCAGTGGAAAATGACAAGTTGTATTTCAAAACGTACAGGGGCGAGATGAAACAGGTGGGAGCGCTTTACAGACGTATTTCTGATGAGTATCTGGATCCGATGTGCTTCTGCGAGGATTCATTGATTGGCGTTCCGCATATCATGGATGTTTACAGAAAAGGCAATGTGGCGTTGATCAATGCTCCCGGAAACGGAATTGCGGATGACAAGGGTATCTATTATTTTGTGCCAAAGATGGTACGGTACTATCTGAATGAAGAACCGATATTACATAATGCACCGACCTATCTTCCGTTTTATAAGGAGGATTATGATTATGTGATGGAGAATTTTGAAAAACTGGTTATCAAGGATGTTGCGGAGGCTGGCGGTTACGGAGTCGTATTTGGTAACAGTCTTACAAAAGAAGAAACTGAAAAGTTCAAAGAAACTATCACAAATGAGCCGAGAAGATTTATCGCACAGGAGGTTATCAATTTCCTCGATTTACCGATTGTTGACGATGGCAAGATTGTTGAGCGTAAGGCTGATTTGCGTGCATTTGTTCTGAGTGGCGAGGAAACTTATGTATGGAAGAGCGGATTGACAAGATTTTCGCGGAACCCGGATTCGTTTATCGTCAACTCATCACAGGGAGGAGGTTTCAAAGATACATGGGTACTATCAGAATAAAAGATGTTGATAATTATTTTTGGCTTGGAAGATATGGACAGCGTGTGTTGATTACGACACTGGAGTTTTTCCGTATGTATGACTTTATTATTGAGCATGAGGATGCTTATATTACATTCTGTAAGGAAATGGAGATACCGAACATTTACAGCAGCCCGGAGGATTTTGTTGCCAGGTATCTGTTTGATGAGAGCAATGAGAACTCTGTTATCTCCAACCTGAACAGAGCATATGATAACGCAATCATATTTAGAAATGTGATCAAGTCCGATTCACTGGCTTATATCCATTTGGCTTTGATTGAGATGCAGAAGGGCAAAGACAGTGCTTCGCCGATTATCGAACTTCAGCATGTTCTGGATTATATGCGTGCCTTCTGGACCTGCATTGAGGATAAGATAGAGACTGATGAAGAGCGTGAGTTTATTTTTATCGGAAGATATTATGAACAGCTTGACTTATATTTGCGCAGAAATTATGATTATAATGAAGTGCATCGTTCTTATCGGAAATTAGCACACAGACTGGAACGCAACAATCTGTTTTATGACAAAATGTTGTTTGACACATTGGGCAAGGAGATTGAAGAACGTAGGAGCTATGATATGAACATGGTTCTTGAACTTGAAAAAATTTTTGAATAAATAGTACAGGTGCTATGGGCGGGAGTGTAATATGGAAAAGGTAAAATTTAGTTATGAGATGGAAATCCTTTTTGGAGACTATATTCATGATCATTATTTTACGTTAAGATGTTTTCCGAAGAAATCTGTGAGACAGAATATTTTGGAGATGAATACGGTTGTTGAACCGTTTGATATGCTGTGTGAGAGCTGGGATGGCTTTGGCAACACTACATTCATCGGGCATAAAAGAGGGGAACATAATAAATTTTCCGTATCTGTAGAGGGAGTTGCAGCGGTAGATTGGAGTAAATATGAGACGGATGCAAATCTGAACATGTGTTATAAAATACAGTCACCGTATACAATGCCGTCTACCGGAATGCATAAATATTTCAGGACACATTTTGAACCTAAAATGTCAGAACTTACGGAATATGCCATGGCGGAATATATTATGCATGATGTCCACAGATATTTTGCATACTGTAAGCAGGCTACGGATATTAATACTGTGGCTGCAGCTGCATTTGATTTGAAGAAAGGTGTGTGTCAGGACTATGCGCATGTTATGTTGTCATTTGTGCGTATGGCAATGCTGCCGGCCCGTTATGTGGTCGGTCTCATGATTGGTGAGGGAGAATCCCATGCGTGGGTGGAGGTTTTCTGCAATGGCAGATGGTATGGATTTGACCCTACGAATGATGCATTGATTGGAAATGATTATATTATTATATCCAAAGGACGTGATTATAAGGATTGTATCATCAATCAGGGAAAGTTTTATGGCACGGGGGAACAAACACAAACAATTAAGGCAAAGGTGGAAATAATAGATGATAGAGACAATAGCCCAAGTGGAGTTACCGGTGGGGGAAACACTTGAGATTAAGAAAAACAGGCTGATGCCTGGAAAAAAAGAAAAGAAAGATAAATATAAAAGAATCAGTATTGTGACCGGAATACACGGAGACGAACTGGAAGGCCAGTATGTATGCTATCTGGTGGAGGAAAGAATAAGAAAACATCCTGAATATCTGAAGGGGATTGTAGACATATATCCGGCCATGAATCCGCTTGGTGTGGATTCCATTATCAGAGGTATTCCTGATTTTGATCTGGATATGAACCGGATATTCCCCGGAAATAAAAAGGGTATGATGGCTGAGTATATGGCTGCAAAAATTATCGAGGATGTAGATGGTTCAGATGTGGCAATCGATATTCATGCAAGTAATGCTTATCTGAAAGAAATTCCGCAAATCAGGATCAACGAAAAGCATGAGGAGTGGCTGGTTCCGATAGCAAAGAAACTGAATATGGATTACATATGGGTGCACAGTGCTGCAACTGTACTTGAATCAACATTTGCGTATACCTTAAATTCTATGGGTGTTAATACGCTCGTAGTGGAAATGGGTGTAGGTATGAGAATTACCAATGAATATTGTGAGCAGCTGACAGAAGGTATTTTCAATCTGATGAAATCGATGGATATGTGGGACGGGCCGGTAGGTGAAATTCGTGAACCTATTGTATCTACAGACGGATATGTGAGTTACCTGAATGCAAAGGTTGCAGGTGTATTTATTCCAAAGGTTGAACACTGGAAGGATGTAAAAAAAGGCGATCTGATTGGTCTGATTGTAAATCCGCAGACCGGTGAGGAACCGGAGCCTGTTATATCACCTTCAAATGGAATCGTATTTACGCTCAGAGAATATCCTGTTGTTTATGCAGGGTCTCTGTTGGCGAGGATTTTGGGGAGGTGATACGGCATGAAAAAGAAAAAAATATTTGAATTGCAGTCATTATATAGAGAGAATCTCGTGATTGAGGGCTACGAATTTGGAGAGGGCGGACTTGGAGCGTGTATCGTGGGATCTCTGCGTGGAAATGAGATTCAGCAGTTATATGTCTGTTCGCAGCTGATACGTAAGCTGAAAGAAGTAGAGGCGAATGATCCGGACAGAATTAAAAAGAAAATCATGATTGTTCCATCTGCCAATCATTATTCCCTCAATATCGGACAGAGATTCTGGGCACCTGATCATACGGATATAAACCGTATGTTTCCGGGATATAATGAGGGTGAAACCGTACAGCGTATAGCAGATGGCATATTTCAGGGGATTAAGGATTATCCGTACGGATTACAGTTTACCAGCAATTATGTCGCAGGAGATTATGCACCGCATATCCGAATCATGAGAACGGGACTTGAGGATATAGAGGACGCCAAAAAATTTGGCATGCCATATGTGGTTCTGCGTGAGCCAAGACCATATGACACCACAACATTGAATTATAACTGGCAGATATGGGACACGGATGCATTCAGTATATATACAGGGGCGACAGACAGTGTGGACAATGAGAAAGCACTTATGTCATATAATGCGGTTCTTCGTTTCCTGAACGCCAAAAATATAATAGACTGTCCGGTTGAGGAAGTACAAAATTCAGTGGTTATCAATGAGGAAAAGCTTTCAACAGTTCAGACAAAACGGGCAGGATTGTTCCATGCTCTGGCGTCAACCGGACAGATGGTCAAGAAGGGTGACACTTTGGCATTTATCTATGATCCGTTTGAAGGTGATGTGCGGGAAGAAATCAAGGCACCGGTGGCTGGAACCATCTTCTTTAACTACACGAAACCGATGGTATATGCCAAAACAATTGCCTTCAAAATCCTAGCAGACTAAGGCAAATACAGAGATTGTCGCACTAAGGGAATATGATATGGGTATATGTATAATGTAGGAAAACCGTCTAAGGCAAATTGCAAAGGTTGTCGTATTTGTGTTATATTGGATACATATTGTATGGAAACCATTTGTGAACGCCGGTACTTAGCGAGGCATAAAAGGACCAGGCTCTGCAATACACAATGTGTAAATGCAAAGTCTGGTCCTTTTGTGTGGAGCTTAGTATCCGCTGCGTGAACAACTGAGCGAAAGCGGGTTTTCAGACAATATGTATTCAATATGACACAAATATGACAATTTGAATTTTGTGATGTTTGTGTGACAAAATCAGGCATCAGCTTGAATTTTGTGGAAGAAACAGGTATACTATGTGCATGTTATTGACGTAGTCTCAAAATATCAGACAGGAAAATATATTCAATCACGCTATGTATGAGTGGTTGACCGATAATACGGGGGAACAATAATGAATAAATTAAAAGCTGTCATTCTGGCAGCAGGAAAAGGAACCAGAATGAATTCGGATTTGCCAAAGGTTGTTCATAAATGCCTGAATCAGCCGATGGTACATTATGTGATCAAAGCAGCCGAAGATGCAGGTGCACTTGATGTATGTGTTATCGTCGGATATAAAGCAAAACAGGTAAAGGATTCCATATATGATGTCGTAGATTATGTGGAACAGACAGAGCAGCTCGGTACAGGACATGCTGTAAAATGTGCCAGAGATTTTATTGGCAATGACGGAGACACGCTTGTGCTGTGTGGAGATACGCCACTGATAACGGGAGAAACGCTGGCTGCACTGGTCGATATGCATCGTAAGCAGGCTAACGGGGTGACTGTGCTTTCCGCTATCATGGAGGATGCGACCGGTTATGGAAGAATTATCCGGGATGCGAATGGAGATTTTGTAAAAATTGTGGAGCATAAGGATGCTACGGAGGAGGAACGACAGGTTAAGGAAATTAATTCCGGCATGTACGTTTTTAATTCTGAGGCATTGACTGCAAGTCTGGAGCTTCTGTCCAATGATAATGCAGCAGGAGAATATTATCTGACAGATACGATTGCATTGATTAAGAAGATAGGACTTAAGGTATCTGCCATGCCGCTTTCCGGCAGTGCGGTCAATGAAATTCGTGGTGTAAACACGATGGAGCAGCTTGCCGAAGCAGAAGAAATCATGAGAGGATATAAACAATGAAAATTATTATAGGATTGGGAAACCCTACCCGCGAATATGAGGGTACCAGACATAATGTTGGTTTCTCGGTTATATATAATATCAGTGATGCGTATAATATCAGGGTAGATACAAAAAAACATAAGGCATTAATTGGCAAGGGCATCATAGAGGGTGAAAAGGTTATCCTGGCCATGCCGATGACGTATATGAATTTAAGCGGCGAGAGTGTGCGGGAGCTGGTGGATTATTATAAATGCTCTGTGGAGGATATTATTGTTATCTATGATGATATCAGTCTGGATGTGGGCAAGCTTCGCATTAGAACCAAAGGCAGTGCAGGCGGTCATAACGGTATAAAAAATATTATTGCACAGTTAGGTACTGATGTTTTTACGAGAATTAAGGTGGGTGTGGGAGAAAAACCACCGAAAATGGATCTGGCTGATTATGTGCTGGGACATTTTTCCAAGGAGGAACAGCCTGTTATAAGGGACAGTGCAGACAGAGCACGTCAGGCTGTGTCAGTTATACTGACCGAGGGCGCAGAGAGCGCAATGAATAAATTCAATTAACATAGTGAAATTATGACATTAGTATGGAGGATCTGGTTATGCAGGCAATGATTGCAGCATTTCAGGATGATCCAAGGTATGAAAGATTACGGGAAGATATAGAACAGGGCAGATTTGCACTTCATGTCTGGGGACTGGACAGAAGATTGGAACCGCTTATGATGGAATCAATCCCACGCAGTAATGCGATTCGGCTGATTGTCACTTACGACGAAAAACGGGCACGTGAGATTGTGGAGGATTATCGGTTTTATGACAGAAATGTATGCTTTTACCCAGCGAAGGATGCTCTGTTTTACTATGCGGATGTGCACAATAACACAACGGTACAAAATCGTCTGGAGATTTTTAAACGTATTGCGGAGCAGGAGCATACTACAATTGTGACAACAATAGAGGGGTTGATGGATAAAATTCCTCCGCTTGACTGTATTGTTCAGCATGTGGTAGAGCTCTCTGTGGGGCAGACGATAGAACTGGCATCCCTTTCCAAAACCTTTACAACACTTGGATATGAAAAAACAACAATGGTAGAGACACCGGGGCAGTTTTCGGTCAGAGGAGGAATAATTGATATATTCCCGCTTACCGAAGAGTGCCCTTATCGTGTTGAGCTATGGGGGGATGATATAGATTCTATCCGTAGTTTTGATGTGGAGAGCCAGCGCTCTGTGGGAACGACGGACCATGTTCGGATATATCCGTCTTCTGAAATGGTATTGACCGAGGAGCGTATTGAGAAAGGTTTAGAACGTATAGAAAAGGAGCATAAGGCACAGGCTGCCAAATTAAAAAAAGAATTCAGAACGGAACAATACGCCAGACTGAATAAGATGGTGGATGCAATCCGGGAGGAACTGAAGGAATTTAATTCCACAATGGGATTGGATAGCCTGGTGCAATATTTTTATGATGAAACCGTATCCTTTTTGGATTATATACCACGGACAGCAGAAATATTTGTGGATGACCCGGAACGCACGGGGAGACAGGCGGTAGTCTATGCACAGGAGTTCGCAGCATCTATGGAAGGAAGGCTTGAGGGGGGCTATGTTCTGCCCGGACAGGCTGATGTTTTATATGATGGTAAAGCGATAATCGGACGGATGGCCGGAAGAAAACTGATCCTGATATCTGAATTATATACGAAGCAACCGGCATGGGGAGAGAAAGAAAATCTGATGCTTTCATCCAAGGGCTTGATGCGCTACAATGACAGTTTTGAGAATCTCATGTCCGACATCGGAAAGTGGCAAAAGAAAGATTATAGGATTATTATACTCTCACCATCGGGGACAAGAGGAAAGCGTATTGCTGCAAATCTAAAGGAAAATGACATTATGGCTCGTTTTTCGGATGATGGGAACAGAGCATTAAAGCCGGGTGAAATTTTGGTTACCGTAGGGCGTATGGAAACCGGGTTTGAATTGCCTGAAAGCAAACTGGTGGTGATCAGTGAGGGAGATATTTTCACTTCGAAGGAGCTGAAGAAGAGAAAAAAATTACCGAAGTACAAGGGAGATAAAATCAATAGTTTTACGGATTTATCTGTTGGGGATTATGTTGTACATGAACGTCATGGTATCGGTATCTATCGCGGAATAGAAAAAGTAGAGACCGACGGAAGACTGAAGGACTATATCAGTATCGAGTATGATAAGGGAAGCAAGCTTTTTGTTCCTGTGGAGCAGCTGGACGTTATCGGAAAGCTGTCCGGCAAGGATGGTGCAAAACCGAAGCTGAATAAACTTGGCGGGACTGAGTGGGAAAAAGTCAGACAGCGTGTAAAGGGGCATGTGGCTGATATAGCGAGAGAGCTGGTGGAGTTGTATGCCATTCGTGAGACGACGAAAGGATTTGCTTATTCTAAGGATAGTGAATGGCAAAAGGAATTTGAGGAATTGTTTCCGTATGAAGAGACTGCGGACCAGCAGAAAGCAATCGACGATACAAAGCATGACATGGAGAGCGACAGGATTATGGATCGTCTGGTGTGTGGGGATGTGGGGTTTGGTAAGACAGAGGTCGCCATTCGGGCAGCATTTAAAGCTGTGCAGGACAACAGACAGGTGGCATATCTTGTCCCTACCACCATACTTGCAGAACAGCATTACAATACATTTTGTGAGCGTATGCAGAACTTCCCTGTAAATATCCGCATGCTATCCAGATTTTGCACGCCGAAGGATATAAAACAGACGCTAAATGATATGAAAAGTGGAATGGTAGATATCGTAATCGGAACACACAGGCTTTTGTCAAAGGATGTTGCTTTCAAGAATCTGGGATTGTTGATTATAGATGAGGAACAGAGATTCGGTGTAAAACACAAAGAGCAGATTAAGCAGATGAAAAAGAATGTAGATGTTCTGACTTTGACGGCTACACCGATTCCGAGAACGCTGCATATGAGTCTGGTGGGACTGCGGGATATCAGTCTGCTGGAGGAGCCGCCTGTTGACCGTATGCCGATACAGACCTATGTGATGGAGTATGACATAGAATTTGTAAAGGAGGCCATTAACCGGGAATTAAATCGGCAGGGTCAGGTGTATTATGTATATAACCGTGTCAATACAATAGAGGACATTACCTTACAGCTTCGTGCCGTCCTTCCCGGCGCAAGGA
Organism: uncultured Clostridium sp.; assembly: GCA_945836785.1. The sequence goes on along the minus strand of CAMAMD010000018.1, from coordinate 4,312 downwards.
TAGAATTTGCACACGGAAAAATGAATGAGCGGGAACTGGAAGATATCATGCACAGTTTTATCAATAAGGAGATTGACGTGCTTGTATCGACTACAATTATAGAAACCGGACTTGATATTCCGAATGTTAATACCATGATTATTCATGATGCAGATACATTTGGATTGTCCCAGCTGTATCAGCTGCGGGGACGTGTCGGACGGTCTAACAGAAGTGCGTATGCTTTTCTGATGTATCGTCGGGATAAAATGATTAAAGAGGTTGCCGAAAAAAGATTAAAGGCAATTCGGGAGTTTACAGACCTTGGTTCAGGATATAAAATATCCATGAAGGATCTTGAAATACGAGGTGCCGGTAATCTGCTCGGGCAGGAACAGTCAGGGAATATTGAGGCTGTGGGATACGATTTATATTGTAAAATGCTGAATGATGAGATACGCCGCTTATCGGGTGAAACGGTGGAAGCGGAATTTGCCACCTCGATTGAGCTTCCGGTTGATGCTTACATTCCTGACAGTTATGTGAAGAATGAATATATGAAACTTGATCTGTACAAGCGGATATCACGTTGTGAGAACCGGGAGGAAAACGATGCGATTATAGAGGAAGTGAAAGATCGTTTCGGAGAACCTCCGAAAGTATTTTACAGACTTTTGGATATTGCATATTTAAAAGCAATTGCACATAAGGCATATATTACCGATATAAAATATTTGCAGGATGAGATAAGATTTATTATATGGCCGCAGGCTCCGGTGAAAGTGGAGCGGATGGATATGCTGCTCAAACGGTATAAAGGTCAGATGAAATTTGTGACCGGAAAGCAGTCCGGTTTTCATTTAAAGGCATCCAAAACGATTCAGGATGAATTGATAAAAACAGCGGAACAGGCGATTTATGATATTATGCTATTGTTTGATGATAAGGAAGATGGGGACAGGTAGGATACGGTAGATGGCTTAGAGGCCTGTTATCAGGCACGGATTGGAGGAAAACATGTTTCGTGGAAAACAAGAGAAAAAATGGAAAAGGTATTTGTGTATCATGATGTGTGCTGTGATGACTGCGGTTTTTATGACAGGATGCGGCAAGAAAGAAAAAGAGAATAAGACAGAAGATAACCTGACTATGGTATTTCAATACGGGGATAATATTGTTACCATTGGAGAAGTGTACATATATATATGTACGGTGCAGGAACGATATGAGATACAGTATGGGGAGGACGTATGGCAGTTATCCCTCCCGGCATCGGAGTCTGATTCTCTTTCGATGGTAGATCTTACAAGAGAAGCAGTTGTAAATGAGATTGTGAAAGTTAAAACTCTGGTTGCACATGCGGCAGATTATAATATTACGTTGACGGATGCCGAGGTCGCAGATCTGCAGGAGCGGGCGAAGCGTTTTTATGACGGACTAACGGACGAAGATATCAGCAAAATGGAACTTACAGAAGATAAAATATATCAGGTATATTATGAAAATGAAATTGCAGGTCGCGTTGAGGATAAGATATTAGCGGATGATCCTGTTGAAATCTCTGATGAGACTGCACGGATGACCACTTTTTATGATATGTATTTTCAGTGCTATTCGATAGATGAGACTGGAAAGGTGGTTGAATATACGCAAGAGGAAAAAAATCAGCAGTATGAAAATGCTTTGCAGGCATGCAGTACATTGGCAACAGCAACCATTGATGAGAATGAGGACGCCGAGAATATCGAAAAGCTGGCTGAGTATTATAAGCTGGATCAGGCTAGTGAACAGACGCTTTCACCGGAGGACATTCTGGAAACCTATGGTGAAGATGTTTACAATCTGCTTTATTCTATGGAGAATGGCGATTACAGTACGGTCGTAGAGACCGAGTATGGATATCATGTGTTTCAGATGATTGCATTGACAGACCAGAAAGCGACAAAAGCAAGGAAAGAGACGATGACAGCAGAAGCAATCAAAGAACGCATATCGGATAAGCTTTCGGCATGGCAAAAAGAAATTGATCCGGAATTTTCGTATCCAGAGTCCGTCAACATGGAAATCTACGATACGATTGAATTAAATTAAAAATGCGGATTGGCATACAAAAACAAAATATGGCAGTCACGCGAAGCTGATATAGTACGGATATATGTATAATAGAGGAAAATCGTTTGTGAACGCCGGTACTTAATGAGGCAAAAAAACACCCGGTTCTGCAGTACATAAAGTGTAAATTGCAGAACCGGGTGTCTTTTTGTCGAATTTAGCACCGCTGCGTGAGCAACGAGCGAGAGCGCATTTTCCGGATTATACATATATCCGTACTATATCAGCTTCGCGTGACTGCCATACTTTGTTTTTGTATGCCATACCGGTTTTTACTTATTCTGCTTTGGCAGCTTTCTTGGCAGCCTTTTCTTCCTTGATGACACTCTGGAAATCCTGCATATCTGTAGCAATTTCCTTACTCAGATACAACAGACAGATCAGGTTTGGAATTGCCATCAACGCGTTGGCGATATCGGAGAAGTTCCAAACAAGGCTCAAGGATGTTGTAGCACCGAGATATACAATAAGGGAGAAGATAATTCGGTATATCATATTGTACTTATGAGATTTGAACAGATATTCCCATGCTTTTTCTCCGTGGTACTCCCATCCAAGGATTGTCGAAAATGCAAAGAGGGCGATACCAATCGTTACAAGCCATGCACCGACATCTCCAAGAATCGTACGGAAAGCCTGTATCGTTAAAGCTGAACCGATGTAGGTTTCCTCGTAACCATAGGTTCCGTCCGCATTAAATATATAAGCATTGCCGGAACCATCGGTCCATGTACCGGAGATTGTATCGTTGACAAATGCTGCCGGAGCATATGTATAATCATTTTCGTCATATCTGTCGAGTTTTTCAAAAGCGTCATCAGGATAAGGAGTCAGCGTAAGGGTTGCTGCATCCTTTTTGGCACTTTCGGTCAGTGTAACAGTATCTGTTGTATCATCATATGTCATCGTATATGTAGTATCTGCTGTTTTTCCGCTATTTTCTGTCGTGACAGTAAGATTGGATGCTTCAATAACGTATGTACCGGAAGCTTTTTCTGATGTCGTGCCGATAACACCGGAGCTTGCGATAGCGAGACCTGTGATGCTACAAACAACGATAGTGTCCCAGAAAGTTCCTGTCATATTAATGTATCCCTGACGTACTGGGTTGTCAGTTGTAGCGGCAGCAGCCGTAATCGCTGCGGAACCCATGCCGGCTTCGTTTGAGAAACATCCTCTGGCAACACCGAAACGCATTGCATTGGTCATGGATGCGACAATCGCGCCAAGCATACCGCCTGATACGGATTTCACTGAAAATGCCATGCCAAAGATCTGGGCGAGACCGCTTGGTATATTGGCTGCATTTCCGATAATGACAATCAGACCGGCAATTACATAGAAGATAGCCATAAAAGGTACAACTACAGATGATATTTTTGAGATCGATTTAATACCACCAATGATGATTAAAAGAGCAAGTACTGTCAATATGATACCAATCACCCATGGTTTGATGCCGAATGTCTCATCCATAGATGAGGAAATGGAATTGGCCTGTGTCAGATTACCGATACCGAAAGATGCGATAACGGCAAAAAGAGCAAATAGAAATCCGAGAAATTTTCCGACGGATTTATTTTTAAATGCTTTTTTCATGGTATACATCGGACCGCCGGACATTTCGCCTTTTTCATTTACCTCGCGGTATTTGATTGCGAGCATACATTCACTGAATTTGCTTGTCAGTCCGAAACATGCGGAAATCCACATCCAGACAAGTGCACCCGGACCACCTGATACCATAGCTGTTGCGACGCCCACGATATTGCCGGTACCGATTGTGGCTGCCAGGGCTGTGGTAAGTGCTGAAAAAGGTGATACGTCTCCGGAACCTCTTTTCTTGGTACGAGCTTCCTTACTAAGTGTGCTTTTGATTGCATAACCGAGGTTTCTCCACGGAAGAAATCTGGTTCTGATGGTAAGAAATATTCCTGTACCAACCAGAAGTATCAGCATGACCGGACCCCATACGAAGTCGTCCACTGTTGATACGATATTTTCTAAAGTCTTCATATTAAAATCGCCTCCCTATTTATATTTTAAAATAAGACGTGCATCAGTATAGCATATTTTTGCCGTACTGACAAGAAAAGAGAAGTGTTACGCACAATAACTTAATAAAATTAACAAAAACTCTTTTTTTACTATTTTTATGATTATAAAAAAAGATGCTTTTATATCATATCTATATGTAACCATTTATACATATAACCCTATT